>CAZLOM010000150.1:0-4047 GCA_964561185.1 uncultured Piscirickettsiaceae bacterium | reverse complement strand
TGTGTTTCAGGGAGTTTTAAGATGTCATCTCCATCGCTTCATGCGTTACAAGGCTTAACCAGTCCTTTGTCGTTTTACAAAATGCACGGTTTAGGTAATGACTTTATGGTCATTGATGCGGTTCGTCAGCAAGTTTCATTGACCAGTGGTCAGGTGCGTGCTTGGGCAGATCGTCATCGAGGTGTCGGTTTTGATCAACTACTCATTGTTGAAGCGTCACAGACAAAGCATGTTGATTTTCGTTATCGCATTTTCAATGCTGATGGTTCTGAGGTTGCTCAATGTGGGAATGGTGCGCGTTGTTTTGCGCAATTTGTGCATGAAGTTGGTTTGTCTGATAAGTCTGTTCTGCATGTTGAAACGGCTTCTGGCGTGATTGTGCTCTATCACAATGATCAGGGAGTCAGGGTTAATATGGGCTTGGCGAGATTCAATCCTGCTGACCTACCCTTAACGCTGGCGCAGGCTGATCGTTATCAACTAGAGATTGATGGCGTGCCTGTGGTGTTTGGTGCTGTGTCTATGGGAAACCCTCACGCGGTGATCTTGTCTGATGATGTGGCAGAGGCAGAAGTAGATCGCATGGGAGCATACTTACAGCAACGCTCGGATATTTTTCCAGAAAGTGTCAATGTCGGTTTTGCGCAGGTGGTGAATCGTCAACAGATTCGTTTGCGAGTTTATGAACGCGGTGCGGGTGAAACGCAGGCTTGTGGTACAGGAGCTTGTGCGGCCATGGCGGTTTGTCGTGCTTGGGGTTTGGTTGATGATCATGTCACTGTTTCCTTACCTGGTGGCGATTTGTTGATCGCTTGGTCTGGTGAGGCGGATGCCCCAGTGTGGATGACGGGTCCAGCAGTCACGGTATTTAAGGGTAGCATTGCATTATGACCATTGAGGTAAAACAATCTGATGGACGCGTGGTATCCTTCATTGAAAAGCAGTTAGCCGTTACCCAAAAACGCCATGCTGAAGTAGAAACCGCCTTGGCTGATGTGATGTCGGCCATTGAAGATAATGCTCGTTTGCAGTTGCACCTGCATGAGCTTGCCTGTGATGTCATGCGTTGTCCTACCCTAGAGGATGCGGTTGCCTTGTTAAAACTTGCCTTAAAAGAACGTTTCTCACTCAAAGATGTGGTGTTGTGGGGGCAAGAAGGCAGTGAGTTAGCACCGAGTGTACCCAGTCCATCGATGCAGGATTTTATGACACACTTGGTTAGGGTGCGCCTTGAAAATGGTGAAGGTGAACGCTTTCCCCTTGAGTCTTGGTCTGTACCAGGGGTTGTCTCTGGGTGTGCTTTCCGTTTGGTAGGCAAGGGTTATCCTTTTGGCGTGTTGTTGTTAGGGCGACAAGATGATGGGTTTGTCGGTGAAATTGATACCCTTTTCCTGCAACAATTTGTGGAAATCATGGGCTTCTGGCTTGAGGCGATGGGGGCGGCAGGATCCTTGTCAGGTGGTTATGTGCCGACAGAAGCAACCGCTCAGGCTGAGTAAACAATAGCGGATCATTAGAGGAGATCAATGAATGAGTAGTATCGAGATGCACGCGACCACAATTTTATGTGTCAAACGTGGGAATGATGTTGCCATGGGCGGTGATGGTCAGGTCACACTCGGTTCTGTGGTGATGAAGGCAAATGCGCGTAAGGTGCGTCGCTTATATCACGGCAAGGTACTGGCTGGATTTGCGGGCGCAACAGCGGATGCGTTTACCCTATTTGAGCGTTTTGAAGGTAAGTTACAGGCGCATTCAGGGCAGTTGTTGCGTGCCGCGGTTGAAATGGCGAAGGATTGGCGCACCGATCGTGCCTTGCGTCGTTTGGAAGCCATGCTGATTGTGGCGGATCATACAGGCATGTTGGTGATTTCGGGCAACGGTGATGTTATCGAGCCAGAAAAGTCTCTCGTAGCGATTGGCAGTGGGGGGAGTTATGCTACTGCGGCGGCAACCGCTTTATGGGAAAATACCGACTTATCCCCCGCAGAGATTATTCAAAAAAGCATGCAGATTGCTGGAGACATTTGTATTTACACCAACCATCATCTTAATTTAGAAGTATTATCAAGTGATTCTGACAGTCAACAAAAGGAGTAATGACGATGTTTGAACGTATTTTTGAGTCTGGTCTATGGCGTAGTCGATTGTTTGTGTATTTAGCTGTATTAGGCTCTATGTTTGGTGCGATGGGATTATTTTATATCACCGCAGTAGAGGTTTATTATACGCTCAGTCATCTTATCCACTATGCTGGTCTTGATGATGTCGCACGTGCTGAGTTGCGTGCTGATACGGTTGCTCATGTCGTTGGGGCTGTGGATGGGTTTTTATTGGCGATTGTCATGTTGATTTTCTCATTTGGTATTTATGAATTGTTCATTTCTGAAATTGACTGTGCTAAGGATGAGCGGTCTAGTCGTGTGTTGATTATTGCTTCGCTAGACGATTTGAAAGCAAGATTGGCAAGTGTGATCATCATGATTTTGATCGTACTCTTCTTCGAGCATGCGATTCACATTAAACCACATGGTGTGGCAGAGTTACTGGGCTATGGCGCGGGTATTGCCTTGGTGTCATTGGCATTGTATTTCTTGCATAAAAGTCATAGTCATTCATCAGTCTCTGATGCTACTGAGCATGGCACACATCATTAAAGCTTTTTGAGTCATTATTTACAGGTAAGCATTATGCCCCATTCACCGCGCCAACGCTCCGTACAATGTCTTGCAAATACACAGCAATTCTATGTAGAGCAGGTAGAGATCACTTTTGCCAATGAAGAAGTTAGGTTGTATGAACGACTTTTGGCGCAAGGGCTTGGTGCGGTTTTGGTGGTTCCTGTGTTAGATGCTGATCATTTTCTGCTGATTCGTGAATGGAGTTCAGGCACAGAGCGGTATGAGTTAGGCTTTCCTAAGGGCAAAATTGATGCTGGGGAAACCCCTGAACAAGCCGCGGTGCGTGAGTGTATGGAAGAGGTAGGCTATCGTCCCTCACAGGTGTCATCCTTGTATCAACAACCGCTGACCCTGTCGCCAGCTTATATGAGCAATCAGATTCATCTGTTATTGGCGCAAGGTTTAACGCCAGCAGTGGCTGATGGTGATGAGCCAGAGCCATTAGAAGTCATCCCGTGGCGATGGGATCAGTTAGATGCTCTGTTGCTGCGTGATGACTTTACCGAGGCGAGGTCGATTGCCGCTTTGTGGTTAGCGCAACGCCACCTAGCAAAAGAAAGCATAACAGCATGAAAGCGGTTGAGTTAGCAGAGCTGATGCCTCAGCTGCGATGGATTGCTGAACAGGCTGGCGCGGTGATTATGCCGCACTTTTCGGCTCAGGTGGCGCATCAGATCAAAGGAGATGGTTCGCCTGTGTCGCAGGCGGACTATGCCGCTGATCGCTTTATTCGTGATGCTTTAGTGCAACTCACACCAGATATTCCCGTGCTGAGTGAGGAAACCGCAGATCAGGTTTCGCTGACAGATAGGTTAAGTTGGTCACGTTTGTGGTTGGTTGATCCCTTAGATGGTACTCGCCAGTTTATTCGAGGCAATGAAGGATTTTCGGTCAATATTGCCCTTGTTGATCAGGGCAAAGCGATTGCTGGTGTTGTCTATGCGCCCGTGTCGGGTGTTGGGTATCTGGCGTATCTGTCTGGTGGGGCGTGGCGATGGCAAGATGGTGTCTTGTCTCGTATTCAGGTCTCCGCAGTTCCCGATAGCGTCAGAGTCATGACAGGATTCTCAGATGTACCTCGTGGTCAGAAAACACAGGCGTTTTTAGCGCAACTGGGTGCGTATCAGTTGTATGAGGTGGGCAGTGCCTTAAAAGCCTGTTTGATTGCTGAGGGGCAAGGCGATGTTTATCCGCGTTTTGGTCAAACCAGTGAATGGGACACCGCGGCATCACAGATCATCATAGAAGAGGCAGGCGGAGGCTTGATCAACTTGGATGGTCAGCCACTGACTTACAATCAACGCGACAGGCTAGAAAATCCTCCCTTTATCGCCTACGGTCAGCCAGATTATCCGTGGCGTTTTCT
>CAZLOM010000149.1:0-4064 GCA_964561185.1 uncultured Piscirickettsiaceae bacterium | reverse complement strand
TTGCCGATTTCTTTACCGATTTCGATACCTTCTATTTTTCCTTCGATTCTGCCATCATCGTGGGCGGTGTCGATGGAGTTTTTAATATCACGGTAATACTTTAAGCTCTCTTCGTAGGCTTGACGCTCGGTTGGTTTGAATTTGGCAATCTGCGCTTTGTCAAAAATGCTTTCAAAGACGGCTTGCTTGAGTTTTGGTGGAATCGCATCGAGTTTGTGCAGATTTTTGAACAAGAAAAACCATTTTTCTTGATCTGTTTCAAGCTCGTCAGCGGTTTTGTCGAAATTGGGTAAGGTGAGGTAGATGAACATACATTTGTCGTAAAAAACCTTATTATTCTGATCTTTTAACTCTACTTTATGCACAACTCTGGGAGGTTCATCGTGTTTATCTTCATCAAACTTAAAGTCTAAAATACTAATGGTATAAACGGCTTGGAGCTTAAAATCCCAATCGCCTTTTTGCGCTTGTTCCTGAATGGGAAAGGTGGCGTAGTAGATACTGCGATCCTTAAAAAAGTTCTGTTTGGCTTTTTGCAGTTCGACAATAAAATACTCGTCCTTGTTATTTTTGCAATGCAGGTCAAAAATGGCTTTACGGTCGGCTGGGGTTGCACCAAGTTTCTCGTTGTGAGTGTAGTTGAGTTCAGTAATCTGATGTTGTGGTGGCAGTAGCGTATTGAGAAACGCGATCAAGTGTTCTTTACTGCTTTCCTCACCAAATAGCTTCTTAAACCCGAAATCGGTGAATAGGTTAACGTATTTTTCGGTCATTGTTAATTATTCCTTTTTTAATTTAACCGCTTGTTTTTAATCGTATCTTCATTCCCTCTCCCTGTTGGGGGAGAGGGCTAGGGTGAGGGGCATCTGTGGTAATCAAAACGAGCACCAACTTACGCCCATAACCACCCCCCGCCTTTGGCGTACCCCTCCAACGGGAGTTGATCACCCCAACGTCAGCGTTTGCAAGTTATCAGGGGATTTGTTAATCGACTTGAGGTCTGGCGCACTGCATATCTCGACTTCGTTTGGTTTGGTGGCGCGGACAAAGGCTTTGTGACCGTCGGTTTTTCCTGCAAAGTCGATACGGACTTTGTTCAGTTCTGCATCGTCTTCTTCCATGTTACCTAACAAGGCTCTGGGGGCTTGGGTGTAGTAGAGATTGACCACATTACGGTTGATGGGGGCAAGTTCATGCCATTGATGATATTCATGTCCACGCGCCAAGATAACATTCAAATTCCCCTGTTTAAGTCTGCCGACAAAGAAGCCAAAACTTGCTTCTCCGTGATTGGCTTTCAATGATTTACTCACCACGCCAATTTGTCCACCGGGGGCGAGTTTTAGCAAGCCAAGCGCAACGCCTGTTTTAGCCGTGGGTTTGAACGGGTCTTTGTCATCCATCGGTGGGGTTGATTTGACAATGATTTGACTGATTTTCTGATTTTTGAAAATATTGCGTAACACCTTTTCCAATCGGCTCTTGTGTTCAGCGTTGTTTTTGCTGTTCTTATCGAAAGAGAAAAACTCCTTGACCCATTTTGAACGGCTTGAATTACCTGCGAGTAGGAAATAGAGTTTATCAGGCATGCCTTCGGTAAAGGCGGCTTTTGCGCCAATAAAGAAGTTAGAAATGCCTTCTTCAATACGATCGGTTAAATAAGCATCGAGCATTTCCACCGAAATCTTAAAGTCCACCTTAACCGCTTCGCCATTGTTGTTCAGGAACTCAATGGTTTCAATGCCTGTGTTGTTTTCATAAACCCCTGTTTCCCAAAATGGGCGAAGTTTTTGCATCAGCATTACGGTGTTGGTTCTGGCGAGCTGGGTTCGGGTTAAGAAGGCTTCATATCCCGGGAAAGGGTCTGAGCCAAGGGGTTGATCGAAAGCGATTTTTTCTTTTGCACAAATGTCTAGGTTGTCTTGGAAAACCAAATAGGCAAGGTTTTCGAGTAGGTTTTCACCGCCCAGATATTTGTCGCCTTGGGCATCGACGTGTTCAAGGATTTTTTCATAGCCTTGCGCTTCTTCTTCCTCTGTGGCATAGCGATAATAGCCATAGTCAAAATCGGTTGTGCCACCGCCAAAGTCAAAAATACCGTAGGCTGTGCCTGCTTTGCTGGGTTTGATGCCGAGGCTGTCTAAGGCACTGGCGGCATAAGCGGCAGGTTCGGTCGCCAGTTCTTCGAGTAAAAATTCGCGTCTGAAAATTTCTTGCGATACCAACGAGGCAGGCATGGCACGCATTAAGCCTCTGCGGAATGAGGCGAGAATTTTTTCTTTGGTTTCTTTTTGATAATCCACGGGGAAGGTCATGTAATACTTGGTAAAGATCTCATTGCGTCCGCGCCAGTTGATGGTCATGCCTAAGAACCACGCATAGAGTTCGATGGGGTCGAAGTTTTTGTTAATGTCGTTGAGGGTGAACATTTGCCCGCTGACGGGGTTACGTTGTTCGAGGGCTGAGAGTTCAAACTCGTGGCGGTTGACTTGGTCGGTGAGTTTTTGCTTTTGGGTTTGGTTGCGTAACGCCCATTGTTTCATTTTGATCAGGACACTGCTAACCACTTCTGGGTTGCTGTCGTTGTTTCTGAAGTTGTGTTGGGCTTCATGGGCGCAACGAATATGCTCGCTCCAACTGGTGTCTGGGCGGTAGATTTGACTTTGCCATACCTTGAGAAATTCAGGATAATCGACAAATTCTAAGACGGTGGGGTTTTCGTAGTGTTTGGCTTCGGTGGTGGCGAAGAAGTCTTTTAAGCCAATGCGTAGGAGTTCATGGTGTCCGTTGCGGTCGATGGCAACCACGGTGCTACTGGTGCCGAAATCAATCCCGACGGTGTATTTTTTGACATCTAAGGCTGGGTTTCTGGCATTAACGCCATTGGCTTTTAACACGCCTGCATCCATACCCCAAAACTCCCAAATGCCTTGGTTGATGTCGGTAAATTGGGAGTCTTGTAACATTGGTAAACGCACCGAGCGGTAATCCATTTCTTTGAGCATTTGCATAACGCTTTGTGGGGCGATGAAAACATCCTCTTCTAGGTGATGCAAGTAATAGTTATTTTTATAAAGATAGTCAATAATCTGTTCAGGAGTTTTGCCTGTTAAATCTTTACTTTCTTTGAAATTTGGATTTAGTCCTTCTTTCTCTATATATGACCATAGGTTTAATTGATTTTTTGCGATCTCTATAAAAAAATCCTCCCAAGAAATATTTTGAAATTTTTTATTAACCGCTAATAACCAACCTTCACCACTAGATTGTAATGATGGACTACAGCTATCAAAATCTACTCTTCCTCCTTCACAAAGCCAGAAATCTTTGTCATATAAACGGCAATCTCTACCACTGCGCCAAGGATTACCCGATATATTTGCATAATTAACAATCATGTCTCGCGTTGGCAATATCCACCCACTAAAAATAGCACCTGCAAAATCATTTTTACCGAGTTTTTCTTTTGCACTACCTATTGAGTAATTTGAATTAAAAGTAGTGTATAAAATTTTTGTTGAGGTATCTATTTGCGCAACAAAATCTGGACTATTAAGATGCCAAAACCGTTTTTTATTGATTTTTTCTCTGAGTAAATCAGCCAGTTCTAAAGGATCATTATGATCATCATCACACACATAAAGTAACTGTGATTCAGTATCGAATAGGTAATGCGTTTCATCTGTTTTGTTATCTTTCACATACCAGAAACGATGCGTGTCTAATAGATTGCTGACTTCTGGTGCTAGTCTTTGTTTCTCTTTCTGTTTCAATTGATCGAATAAATGGGGTTTGGTGGTGACGTTCATTGAGTTTGCCATAATAGGTTTCCTTGCTAATGGTTACTGTTTATTTGGTTAAGTGGGTGAGAATGCCCTCATCCCCAACCCTTCTCCCCGAGGGAGAAGGGGTTAACTGGTTGTTTTTAATCGTATCACTATTCCCTCTCCCTCGGGAGAGGGCTAGGGTGAGGGGCATCGGTGGTGATCAACACTAGCACCAGCTTACGCCCATAACCACCCCCCGCCTTCGGCGTACCCCTCCAACGGAGGGGAATTTTTAAT
>CAZLOM010000148.1:0-4069 GCA_964561185.1 uncultured Piscirickettsiaceae bacterium | reverse complement strand
CTAAAACCCACCTCTATGGTGGGTTTTTCTTTTTCTATCAAACCGTTTTACATGCTATTTCTTTCTTAATTCAGGTAAAATATCAATTTGAATTTATAAAGATTTTTACCAAAGGTTTTGTCATGAATTATTTACATCATTATCACGCTGGTAATTTTGCCGATGTTTTTAAGCATTTTGTTTTGCTTGAGTTGGTAAAGTTTTTACACAAAAAAGAAACCCCGCTTGCGCTTTATGATACCCATGCAGGTGCAGGTATCTATGACCTTTCAGCAGTTCCTTCTCAGAAAACAGGGGAGTGGAAGGGAGGCATTGGGCGATTGTGGAATAGCAAAGATCCTGACTGGCAATCCTTGCTTGAGTTGGTTCGCGAGAATAATGATGTTGATGAACTAAGATTTTATCCAGGTTCGCCATTGTTGTTGGCTGAGATGATGCGTTTGACGGATGAGTTGATCTTGTGTGAAACCTCTGATGGTCCTATGCGCCATTTGCGTTCAAATTTAGGGCGTGAGCGACGCGTGCATATTCATCAACGAGATGGTTATGAGGCTTTGATTGCGCTATTGCCACCTAAAACGGCAAAACGCGCCTTGATTCATATTGATCCGCCTTTTGAGGAGGATGATTTTAAGACCTTGTTAGCAACGCTTCCCAAAGCTTTGCAGAGGTTTCGTCACGGGGTCTTTGCGATTTGGTATCCAATTAAAGTGCGAGCTGGAACCCTTCCGTTCATCAATAAATTAAAAACCATGGTTGATGAGGAAAATAAATTCCTGAATCTAACCGTAATGATTGGCGCAGAAAATTCATTGTCCATGAATGGCAGTGGTATGGCAATTCTCAATGCCCCTTTTGGGTTTGCAGAACATATTCAGCCAAAAATTAAAAAACTAGAGGCATTACTGAAGCAAGAATAACCGCTGGGTTAGTGTTCGGTTAAAGCCAACCACGCTTGAGCAATGCGAGATACTTCAAAATCCATTGCTCTCACCTTCGCCTGTGTCTGTAAATGATGATATAGGTCTTCATCCTGCCACAATCGCGTTAACCCTTGTGTTAAGGCTTCTACTGATTCAGTCTCTACCAATAGCCCATTCTGTTCATGCGTGATAATGTCTCTTGGCCCAAAATCACAGTCAGCAGAAACACAAGCGCAACCACATGCCATAGCCTCAATTAAGGTGTTACCTAATCCTTCGGAACGCGAACTCATCACAAACGCCCAAGCACCTGCAAACCAAGGAAACGGGTTATTTGCCCAACCTGGTAATAAGACCCAATCAACCAGATCAAGTTGCTTTACCAAGGTTTCTAATTCGATTCGGCTGTCTCCCTCTCCTAAAATAACTAACGGCTTGATTCGACACAAAGGGCTGGCGTGATAGGCTTGAATGAGCAGATCAAAGCCTTTTTGAGGGTGCAAACGCCCGATACCGAGAAGGTAGTCTTGTGTGGGTGCAAGATTCGGTAAAGCAGGTTGTTTGATCTGTTGTTTTTGTTGTTCTATGTCAGCAAGATCAACAGGATTGGCAATCACTTGCCAATTCGGAATATGAAATTGATCGGCTAATACGTGACCGATACCCCGTGAAACGGCAATTCTGGCACGCACATTGTGCAGAGGATAGAGCCAACGCATTAACCAGCGTTGATAACTGGCTAATTCAAAGCGTGGATCAAGATGCACTGAAATCACCACGGGTATGCCTGATAATGCCGCTGGAATGTTAGCGGTTTCCATCAAACTAATAACTAAGTCAGGTTGATGTTTTTGGTACCAACGTCTGAGTAACCATGCACGTTTTAATAGGTTAATTAACTTTCCCATTAATGACGGTGTTGCGGGTGTTTCGAGTAGGGTGAGTTGACCTGCGTAGGGGTAGTGTTGCACATTTTCCCAGAGCAATATATGCACATCATGTCCTGCTTGGCTAAAGGCTTGGGATAACAAGGAGGCGACTCTTTCAGCACCACCTTTTCCTAGGGTTTGTAACACCAGTGCGATTTTCATGATCCTTTTCCTTTGTTAGCCAAGAATATTGCGAATTGCGGCAAGATGATCAGCGGCAATTTTTGCTTTTTGTTCGTGATCCATTTGCTCGTTTTGACCTTCCCAGTAGATGTCTTCTAGGGGAAGTTCTTCAAGGAATCGGCTAGGCGTTGTACTGGATTGCTCACCATAGCGTTTGCGACTGCGAGCGTAACTCATGGTGAGTGAGCGTTGAGCGCGAGTAATACCGACATAAGCCAACCGTCTTTCTTCTTCTACACTGCCTGCATCTATGCTGTTTTGGTGCGGTAAAATCCCTTCTTCCATACCAATCAGAAAGACATGACCAAATTCTAATCCTTTCGCGGCATGTAGGGTCATGAGCGATACTTGATCTTGTGTGTCGCCATCATTTTGTCTTTCTAGGGTATTGATGAGCGTGAGATGACGCACAATATCTGATAATTGCCATGCACCATCATGTTTCTCAACCAAACGTCCAATCCAACCGATTAAATCCATCACGGCCGCCCATTGACGCGTGGCTTTTTTAGGATTGTCGGCAGATTCCATTAGCCAGACTTCATATTGTAGATCATTGAGAAACTGCATGAGTTGACTTGGAAGTTCCATTCCGCCTAACTCAGGTCGCCAACGATCCAGAAAGTCAGCAAAGGTAAGGAGATTGTTGATGGTACGCTCGGGCAGTTCTTGGGTGAGACCATATTCTCGACACGCAGAAAGCAGAGAAATGTGTCGTCGTTTTGCGTAGTCAGAGAGCTTAGACAATGTTTGCGGACCAATGTCTCGTTTTGGCGTATTGGCAATGCGTAAAAAAGCGGCATCGTCATCAGGATTGTCCAGCAGGCGCAAATAGGCGAGTAGGTCTTTAATTTCAATACGGTCAAAGAAGGATTGTCCGCCAGAGATGCTATAAGGAATGTCTTGTTCGCGTAATGCGCGTTCAATTAAGCGAGCTTGATGATTGCTACGATAGAGAACGGCATAGTCTTGCCAACGGGCTTGATGTTTGATTTTATGAACCAATAATTCTGATACGGCACGTTCTGCTTCGGTATTCTCATCAGGGCAAGCCAGAATGCGGATTTGATCACCTCGCCCCTTGTCTGACCAGAGCGTTTTTTCAAACAAATGTGGGTTATTGGTGATTAATTGGTTTGCTGAATGCAGAATACGCTCACTAGAACGATAATTTTGCTCTAACTTGACTAAAGTGAGATCAGGATAGTCTTGTTGTAATTGATTGAGAATCTGTGGATCGGCACCTCGCCACGCATAGATAGATTGGTCATCATCGCCAACACAAGTGACATTGCCTGTGCTTCCAACCAGATATTTCATCAGTTCGTATTGTACGGGATTGGTGTCCTGATACTCATCGACCAACAGGTAGCTTACTTTGCTTCGCCAATAGTGGCGAATCTCTGGCGATGTTTGAAACAGCCAGACCACGCGAGCAATGAGATCATCAAAATCCAATGCAGAATAAGCCTGTAAACTCTCTTGATAGGCTTTATACAGGCGTGCGATATAGGCTGAATCTTCATCACCTGCCAGTTGTAGCAGTTGTTCTGGCGTTTGCAGTCTGTTTTTTGCGAGAGAGATTTCATGTCGTGCGAATTTGAGTCTTTCGCTATCGACCTCATCATCCTTTGACAACTCACGTAATAATTGCATGCTATCTGTGTCGTCAAACAATGAAAAACTATGTCGAATGCCTAAGGTTTTGTATTCTCGTCGGCAAATCTCTAAGCCCAGCGTGTGAAAGGTTGATACGTGAACACCACGTCCTGCATCGCTTAAGCGTTGACTGAGACGATGTTGCATTTCTTTTGCCGCTTTGTTGGTGAAGGTGACGGCAAAAATGTGTTTTGGGTTGTAAGCTTTTTTTTCAATCAGGTAAGCGATTTTTTCGGTGATTACCCGTGTTTTGCCTGAGCCTGCACCTGCGAGAACGAGGAGTTGTCCTTCGGTGAGGTGAACAGCATTTAATTGTGCGGAATTGAGTTTCATGGTTGACCAATCATCTAAAAAGGGGCATGATGATACTGTAAG
>CAZLOM010000147.1:0-4085 GCA_964561185.1 uncultured Piscirickettsiaceae bacterium | reverse complement strand
TCACATATCCTCCTGATTGGCAGTGTCCGAGAAGAGCGATAAAATCATATCGCCATCAGCCCACACACTCAGCGCATCTTGATCGCCAAACAGACTATCTGCTAAGGCTCGTTTTTTCTCCTGCATTTGCAGGATTTTTTCCTCAACGGTATTTTCAACAATCAGTTTATAGACAAAGACAGGTTTGTCTTGCCCAATACGGTAGGCACGATCGGTCGCTTGTGCTTCGGCGGCAGGATTCCACCAAGGGTCATAATGAATGACGGTATCTGCCATGGTGAGGTTCAAGCCCACACCACCTGCTTTCAGGCTGATCAGGAAGACATCAACCTCTCCCGAGGTAAAGCGATCTATCGCGCCTTGACGATCTCTTGTTTGTCCTGTGAGTTTGGTGGTAGAAACATCGATTTTTGCCAAGGCTTCTTCAATCAAGCCTAGCATGGTGGCAAATTGAGAGAAAATCAGGATTTTGCGTCCTTCCTGTGTCAATTCCTCAACCATTTCCAATAGGGTTTCTAGCTTGGCAGATTCTTTGACCTTTTCAGCGGCTGGAATTTTCAGCAAACGTGGGTCACAACAGGCTTGGCGCAGTTTTAACAGTGCGTCTAGAACTTCAATATGACTACGTTTTAACCCTTTTTCAGCCATGAGTTCTTGCACCCGTTGTTCCATGGCGATACGGACGGTGCTGTACAACTGCCATTGGTCTTTTTCAAGCGTTACACGTTGAATAATCTCTGTTTTCGGTGGGAGTTCTGTCACCACTTCTGACTTGGTTCTTCTGAGCATAAAAGGCGCGACCCTTTGCCCTAAACGTGCTTGTCGTTCTTTATCACCATACTGCTCAATCGGGGTGCGGTAGATTTTTTTGAATCGGTCGGCACTGCTTAAAAAGCCCGACATACTAAAGTCAAACAATGACCACAATTCGCCCAAATTGTTTTCCAGCGGTGTTCCCGTTAAACATAGGCGATGTTCGGCTTTGAGGTCGCGGATAGCTTGAGCCGTTTTTGATTGGGCATTTTTGGCATACTGTGCTTCATCAATGATCACGCTGTGCAAGGGATTTTGCTTCCACATATCTACGTCTCTTTGCACCAGCGCATAACTACTTAGAATGACATCAGATTGTGCAATTTCAGCTTCTAATGCTTTACGCTGTGCGCCATCAAAACGCAATACCTTGAGACTCGGTGCGAATTTATTCAGCTCCGATTTCCAGTTACCGACCACATTGGTTGGCGAAATCACCAATGCGGGCTTGGTTAAGTTACCCAATTCTTTTTGCTTCAGTAGGTGTGCAATAATCTGAACAGTTTTACCCAATCCCATGTCATCCGCTAACACACCACCAAGATTGTTCTCTGTTAGAAAGTGAATCCAGTTTAAGCCTTCTTGCTGATAGTGTCTGAGAGAGGCTTGCAAGCCTTCTGGTGGTGAAACGCTTGGAATACCGTCAATTTTCGCCAACTGACTCACCGTGTTTTGAATTTTTTTGGCGCGTTTGCTTTGGATCTGTATCGCTTGCTCATGACTTAAGCCCATGACATCAAAACCCGTTAGCCGCATACTGCCATTTTCGGATAAGGGTCGATCATATAATTCGGTGATGGTTTGCAAAATGGGCTTTAGGTAACTCACAGGCAATTGAATAAAACGCCCTGTTTCTGGATGCGGAATCCAGATATTGCCCTCTTTAGGCAAGGGCTTACCCTGATTTAACCATTCCAGCAAGAGTGGTAATATCGGTAATTCGCCCGATTCTGTTTGTAGGTGTGCGTTGAGGGCAAAATCATTGTCATCATCAATCAGGTTGACATGAATACCAGAGCTGATATCAATATCGCTCAGACGCGGTTCTTGCAGAATAATCTCCCAGCCTTCTTTTTCAAGTTTCGATAAGTCATCTAAATAAGGCAACCATTCAAGCGTTTGCTGTTGTTGGTGCGATAAGTTACTGTCGGTTTTAGCCTTGCTGGTTTGAGGTCTCGGTATCCATGTATTATCCGAATTGGTAAAGGGTGTAAACAAGCCGATTTCTTGTAGTCTGTCAGCGGCTTCTTCTTCAGCAAGATGATCGCGTTGAATAATACGCTCATTGCCTTCTTTGTCGGTGATTTTATGCAGTGCTTGTGCCTGTGAGGTTAGGGTCGTATCAAAAACAACATCGGCATAGTGAAAGGTCAGTATTGCCATTAAGGGGCTGTCGATCGCGTTTGGTGTTGTATTGGGTTGCATTAAATAGCCAATGGTCAACACACGTCGAATCGGATGAGTTTCTATCTGATCCATTTTCGAGGAAGGTAGGGGCGGAAGTTCAGAGAATAGGTCATAGAGCGGTTGCCAATAGTCTAGGAGTTCAGATTCTGACAAATAAACGGGCGTTTTGAGTTGTTCAATGAACTCAAGTGGTAAGTCTGTATTCAGGGTGTAGAGATAAGTCGCGCCTTCGCTTTTACGGGCAATCATGCTGACAGGTTGTGTATCGATCAAAGCAAACTGCGTAAATTCCTTACCAAGATCATGCGTTAAGGCATGTTGTTTCTGCTTGTTGTGTTTCCATTTCAGCTTGAAAGGGTGTTTTCCACCATCTTCTACCGCAAAAAAATCAAGGGTATGTGTGGTTGACGGCATCCAGAACAAGCGTTGATGTTCAAGCAACCATTTCAGTGCAGTAAGTCCTGCTTGTCCAGAAAGTTGACAATTTTCGCTATAGGCTGGATAGCGAGCCGCACCTGATAAAACCATTCTGGTTGCAATCAGATCGAAGGGCGTAAGATATTTAGGAAGTTCCTGATAGCTTGATAAATATTTTTCTATATTGCTAACTTTATTAACCGTTGAGCTCCAACCAGATTTCAGTTGTTTGACCCTAAAGGGAGAAATCGTGACCTTGCTGTCTGTTCCTACGATTGTCCATAGAACAAACTCTTTTCCTGCTTCATAGAACGGTGCTGATTGCTCCAAAGAACGGCTTGCCATGCCATAAAGCTGTTTGAAGTAACGCGCTGTTTCCTGTTTTTGAATTTCTTCAGGTGTGCGTGTTGGCGGTGGTGCTGAGGTTGGGTTAGGAAAAGAAATAGTCTTACTTATTGATTGTTGGAGTGAAAGAATAAAATCACGCAAGGGGTGGTCGTGGTTATCGAGTAAATCCTGTAGTTCTTTAGGGAGTTGCTTTTCGTGCGTTATTTTATGATTCACAGACTCTGCCATTAAAACAGCCGCAATGTGTTTACAGTTTGAACCAACATAACAACTGCAATGAGAGGATACCAGTTGAGGTAATCCCTTGTGATCAACGCCAAGTGTGATGGTTTGTCGGTAAGGGGTTCTTTCACGACCTTGCGTTCTGGCTGACAGCGTATTCTCATCTTTCCATTTGAGATCGGTTACTTTCCGAATATAAGGGTTTGCTTTTTTGAGTTCGTATGCTGAAAACCAATTTTCAACATCTTGTTTTGTAAAGGGGATCACAATGACTTTCCTGAAAAGTGTTTGAGTTGAATATGCTGTAACAGTCCCTCACTTGCCGCCTGAACCAGATCGAATACATGATCAAAGCCATCTGCACCACCATAATAGGGGTCGGGGACTTCTTGTTCGTTGAGGTGTGGCGCGTAAGCTAAAAAGAGTTGCACCTTGTGGCGCATTTCGGCAGGGCTGAGGGCGAGCAGTCGATGATGGTTATCATGATCCATGGCTAAAACATAATCATAGTCATATAAATCACCCATATCCACTTGTCTGGCGCGTAAATCGGATAAATCAATGCCGCGCTGTTTTGCAGTCGCACTTGAACGTTTATCAGGAGCATCGCCAACATGGTAAGCATGAGTACCAGCAGAATCTATTTCAATGAGGTGTGCCAGATTCGCTTGTTGCACCAAGTGACGAAACACCCCATGCGCGGTGGGCGATCGACAAATGTTGCCCATGCACACAAATAATACTTTTACGTGTTTTTGGTTGTTCATCCTTGTCTGTTTTTCTTGCATTTTTGTTTTTTCTCCCTTTCTATACTTGTTCATGCTAGTGTGCCATTATACCTTTTTGCTTCTGCTGGTGTCATCGAGTGGTGCAGTTGT
>CAZLOM010000146.1:0-4085 GCA_964561185.1 uncultured Piscirickettsiaceae bacterium | reverse complement strand
ATTTCGTCGCATCAATCGCCTGCATCAACACATCCCAACTAAAAGGCTTTTGCACAATTTTATCCATACCCGTTGCTTCGCATTCTGTCACTCTGGACTTGACCACCACATTACTGATCCCACCAGAAATGGCGACTACCCTGATATGCGGGAACTCTTGCTTAATATGATGACAGAGTTCGAAACCATCCATTTCTGGCATCAGAATGTCCGTCACAACCACATCAATATCCTTATCCTTGCGTAAAATCTCTAAGGCTGAAAAACCATTTGTTGTTGCCACTAACGGATAATTCTTAATGTGAAACAAGGTTTCAAGTGTCTCTAATACGGTTACATTATCATCAACCAATAAGACTTTCATGTTATGTTTTCCTAATATTAGTCAATGTTTTGAGGAATGCAAATACGGAACACTGCTCCAACCTCAGAGTTATAGGCTTGAACGGTACCACCAAAATGTTCAAGCACAATAATTTTAACCATATACAAGCCTAGTCCCGCACCATTCAATGACTTAGTGGACACATATGCGTCAAAAATTCTGGGTAAAACCTCATCAGGAATACCACCTGCGTTATCACGAATTTCAACAATGATCGCAGACGCTTCTTCAGACCTCGTCACACTAATGGCGATATAAGGTGATGCCACACCCGAGTCTGTTAATTGATCAATGGCATTTTTCACGATATTGAGGATCATTTGCTTGAACTCACGCTCAATGCCAAAGAGTTCACAATTGACATTGATTGAACGATGAATGTTAATGCCATCATTGGTGATGTTAGATTCAAACATCAACAACACAGAGTTGACCGTTGACAGCACCTTAAACCAAGTCAACTCACGATCAGGGTTGAAAAAGTCGGTGAATTCACCGATCAGATGAGATTTTTCCATCAGCATATCACGAAGCAAAGAAAGACGCGCTAAGAGAAAATCTGTTTCCTTATCATCTAGGGACAGCATTCTAATCTTGGTCGTTAAAATTTCAACGTTTAGCATGGAAGCGGCTAAGGGTTGTCGCCACTGATGGGAGATCATGGCGATCATTTCTCCCATCACCACATAGCGAGAGCGAATCACCAATTTGTCCATGTCTTCCGTTGCTTTCTGAATCGCTTGCTCTTGAGATCTATGCGTAAAAGCCTGTTGCCGATATTGCGTCGAAAGCCGCAAATTGTCTTTGAGTAAGCTGATCACCACATAAAAAATGTTAACAACCGCGAGCAATAAAGCGAGTCCCATCAACCAACCGCTCTCTGCGATGGCTAAATGATACGCAATCAAACCAAAAGAAAAAATCGCAACCAACAAGGCGATTAACACATCAACCGATAATCTATAACTTTTACTCATACCTACTCACACTATGCTCTTGAACAGACAACTCACTGATGAATCAGTTCTGAACAGGCAACAAAATACGAAAGACAGCTCCATCTTTTGAGTTATAGGCAATGACATCGCCTTCAAAATGCTCGACAATAATCAACTTGACCATGTACAGCCCCAACCCAGTACCATTTAAGGACTTACTTGACACGTAGGCATTAAAAACACTCGGCAAAACATCAGCGGAAATGCCACCACCATTGTCATGAATGGTGATGATAATGTGTTTGCACTGCTCTTCGACCTCAATGTGGATTTTCGGGTTAGCAATTTCATGTTCGACCAGCTGATCAATCGCATTTTTAATGATATTAATGATCACCTGTCTGAACTCACGTTCATAGCCAAAGAGATTGGCAGTATCAGGAATATTAGCAGTCAGGGCAATATTATAGGTCGAAAAGTTGGATTCAAACATCTTCAGTACCGTATCAATAGAAGATGCCACTTGAATGCTTTGTTTTTCGCGCTCTGGCTTGAAGAAATCGGTAAAATCGGTGATCAAACAAGATTGCTCTTGCACCATGTCACGCAATAAAGACAACCTTTCTAACAAAAAATGTTTATCAGCTTCGTTAATACCAGCGACCATCTCGATTTTTTTGGTCAGGATCTCCACGTTTAACATCGACAAAGCTAAGGGTTGTCGCCATTGATGGGAGATCATACCGATCATTTCGCCCATCACCGCATGACGTGAGGTATGAATCTGGCTGGCACGACGTGATTTTTCCATTTCGGTACGGAGCGTCACATATTCTAAGGCTAAGGGTGGATTCACCACCGCTGTGACATCGACCTGAAACCCTAACACATATTTTTTGTCTGTGCAGTTGGTTTCTATGGGCATGATGCGTACGAAATTCCAAAAAGAAGAACCATCTTTTCGATAGTTTAATAACTCAGCCTGCCCTGTTTCACCACGTTGAATGGCGCGACGCAGTTGTTCACTTGCAGGTTGATCGTTGGTGATACCTTGTAACATACGACAATTGTAACCAACAATCTCTTCAAAGCTGTAACCTGTCAGATCCGTAAAAGCAGGATTGATATAGGCAAGTGGCTCATCTTCAGCCGTAATCTCTGAAATAGACACAGGAAAAGGAGACATATCAAAGAATTCTTTGAACAGGGTTAAGCACTCTTCTTCAGAGGAACAATCAATAAATTTTTTCACAAGGCAAGTCTCAAACAAATGTGATGGTGGGTTGTCTAGGCACTATTTCAGTACAACAAAAACACACATGATCAAAACTTTAGCAGATCAATGCACCAATCGTCAAGAAAAAACACGCACACTTAAAAAATAATCTTTTTTTATCATTGCGTTATGAGTGATTTGTTGTTGCTGTGTCAAATTTACTAGACATTCACCTATCCTTCTTGAAATACCGCCTCTCCACCCCCATAAATATGGGTGAAGCAAGTTGTTTTTATGGAGGGTCTTAATATGAATATAGACAAATTTACTTCCAGTTTCCAGCAAGCCCTACAGTCTTCGCATAGCGTAGCGGTTGAGCGTCAACATCAATTCATTGAGCCGATTCACATTTTATCGGCATTACTCGATCAATCGAACAGTTCTATCGTGCCGTTATTGCGTTTGGCAGGGGTAAAAATTGATCAGTTAGCAGGATTGGTGTCACAGCGACTGGATAGCATGTCGCAGGTGCAAGGCAGTCAGGATGTGCATTTGTCACAAGCCACGGCTCGCTTGTTAAACCAGATGGAAAAACTCGCTAAAGGGCATGGTGATGTTTATGTTGCCAGTGAGTTGTTCATCGAAGCCTTATTAACCGACAAAGATAGCCTTGCCGATCTGCTCAAGCAATCGGGGCTAACCGAAAAGAATTTTAAGCAAGCGATGCAAACCGTCCGAGGAGGCGAAACCGTGAAAGATCAACACACAGAAGAAAACCGTCAAGCATTAGAAAAATATACCCTAGACTTAACCGCTCGTGCTGAGTCAGGCAAACTCGACCCTGTGATCGGGCGAGATATGGAAATTCGTCGTGCGATTCAGGTATTGCAACGTCGCACGAAAAATAACCCTGTGTTGATTGGTGAACCTGGAGTGGGTAAAACCGCGATTGTCGAAGGGTTAGCGCAACGTATCGTGAATGGTGAAGTGCCAGAGGGGTTACGTAACAAGCGCGTGTTGTCGTTAGACTTGGGCGCGTTATTGGCTGGCGCAAAATTCCGTGGCGATTTTGAAGAACGCTTAAAGGCGGTGTTGAAAGAAGTCGGCAAAGCAGAAGGGCAGATCATTCTGTTTATTGATGAAATTCATACCATGGTGGGTGCAGGCAAAGCCGATGGTGCGATGGATGCCGGCAATATGTTAAAGCCTGCCTTGGCGCGAGGTGAATTGCATTGTATCGGGGCAACGACTTTAGACGAATACCGCCAATACATCGAAAAAGATGCCGCCTTAGAGCGTCGTTTCCAAAAGGTTCAGGTCGATGAGCCAACGGTTGAAGACACCATTGCGATTTTGCGTGGTTTGAAAGAAAAGTACGAAGTGCATCATGGGGTGCAGATTACCGACCCCGCGATTGTTGCCGCCGCGACCTTGTCGCACCGTTATATTTCAGATCGTCAACTGCCCGATAAAGCGATTGATTTGATTGACGAAGCGGCAAGCCGTATTCGGATGGAGATCGACTCTAAACCTGAAGCGATGGATA
>CAZLOM010000145.1:0-4105 GCA_964561185.1 uncultured Piscirickettsiaceae bacterium | reverse complement strand
TGTTGAGCAGGTCGTTGAACAGGTCATTGAACATCAGCCAGAACCAAGCATTCCCCCCGTCATTAAACCTGTAGAAATACAAAAACCAAAGAAAAAAACACCCGTTAAAACAACAATCGCGCAAGAAGCCCCTGTTTCAACGCCAACAGAATCCATTCAACCACCACAGGAATTGGTTACAACAACAGAAGTCATACCACCAACCCTTGTGCATCCACAACAATCATCTTCGGATGTGGCGGCACGTTATCGCGCGATGATTGTTGCCCTGATTGCACAACATAAAAGCTATCCTAGTATTGCGAGAAGATTGCAAGAAGAAGGACAAGTGAATGTGCAGTTTGTGGTTCATCGAGATGGTCATCTTACGGGGTTGAATGTCGTGAAAAAAGCCGAATTTGAGCGGTTAAACAACGCCGCCATAGATATTTTCCATCAGTTAGACATGAAACTCATTCCTTTTTTTGATGAAATGCCCGAGTCATCATTAAGCTTTGAACTGCCGATTATTTACGCCTTACAATAAGCAATTCACGCTCCCACAACACAAAGCCGAGGTCAGTTGTGATGGACGGGGCGTGGTTATGTCCGTTTTTCACACGATTGCCTTAGCACAAACCTTGCTTATCCTCCCTCTATGATCGCTTATCCTTTATAATATCCCCATTTTACACACAATGACGATTGATGATTATGAACACACAAAACACACCAACTGCTCGCCGTCAGGCATTACTTTCTGCCCTAGAAACGTCTCATCTCATCCTTGATGGTGCGATGGGGACGATGATTCAACGTCATCACCTCACCGAAGCGGATTTTCGTGGTCAGCGTTTTCCAGATCATCACATTGATCTGAAAGGCAATAATGATCTCCTCACCCTCACACGCCCCGATGTGATTGCAGGGATTCATCGCCAATATTTGGAAGCTGGGGCGCAGATTCTCGAAACCAACACCTTTAACAGCACCACCATTGCCCAAGAAGATTATGACATGGCAGCGTTGGTGATTGAGTTAAACCGTGAAGGGGCGAAACTTGCCCGTCAGGTCGCAGATGCCTACACCGCAGAAACAGGCATAGCAACATGGGTGGCTGGTGTCATGGGGCCAACGAGTAAAACCCTATCCATTTCCCCTGATGTGAATGATCCAGGGTATCGCGCTACCAATTTTATGGCAGTCAAAGAGGCTTACCGTACTGCGGCAATTGCCTTGCTCGAAGGTGGCGCAGATGTGTTGATGATCGAAACCATTTTTGACACCCTCAATGCTAAAGCCGCGATCTATGCCGTGATGGAGCTTGAAGATGAACGGGGTGAAGACATCCCGATGTGGATTTCAGGCACGATTACCGATGCGTCAGGACGTACCTTGTCAGGTCAAACGCTAGAGGCTTTTTATAACTCGGTTCGTCATGCGAAACCGATTGCAATTGGTTTGAACTGTGCGCTTGGCCCAAGCGAATTACGTCAATATGTCGAAGAATTAGCACGCATCGCAGAATGTCGCGTTTCCGTTCACCCCAATGCAGGCTTACCGAATGAGTTTGGGGAATATGACCTTTCGCCCGAAGATATGGCAAAAGAGGTCGGTGAATGGGCTGGACAAGGTTGGTTAAACATTGCTGGCGGCTGTTGCGGTTCAACACCAGAGCATATCGCAGAGATTGCCAAAGCGGTTAAAGCCCATCAGCCTCGCGCCTTACCTGAAATTCCTGTACGCACACGCTTGTCTGGGTTAGAGCCGTTAACCCTCGATGATCGCATTGTCTTTGCCAATGTTGGCGAGCGTACCAATGTGACAGGTTCAGCCTTGTTCCGTCGCTTGATTAAGGAAGGTAATTACAACGAAGCCTTAGATATTGCACGTAAGCAAGTTGATAATGGCGCACAAATCATCGACATCAACATGGACGAAGGCATGTTAGATGCGGTCAAAGAAATGACCACTTTCGTCAACTTGATTGCTTCAGAACCTGATATTGCGCGTGTGCCTGTGATGGTGGATTCGTCTAAATGGGAAGCGATTGTTGCTGGGCTGTCGTGCTTACAAGGCAAAGGGATTGTCAACTCTATCTCTCTAAAAGAAGGGGAAGAAAAGTTCCTTGCTCAAGCCAGCATTCTGCGCCGATTTGGGGCGGCGGCGGTTGTCATGGCATTTGATGAGGTTGGTCAAGCAGATACCTACGCTCGTAAGGTTGAAATTTGTACCCGTGCCTATCACACCCTTGTGACTCATGGCTTCCCACCCGAAGACATTATTTTTGACCCGAATGTCTTTGCCATTGCCACAGGGATTGAAGAACACAACAACTATGCCGTGGACTTTATTGAAGCCACACGCACCATTAAATCTAGCCTACCCCACTGCCATATTTCGGGCGGTGTCTCGAATGTGTCTTTCTCATTCCGAGGCAATAATCCTGTACGGGAAGCGATTCACAGCGTTTTCCTCTTCCATGCGATTAAAGCAGGCATGGACATGGGGATTGTGAACGCTGGGGCAATGGTCATCATTGATGATATTCCCTCAGCCCTTCGCCTTGCCGTTGAAGATGTGGTGCTGAACAAAGATGCAGAATCAGCAGAACGTCTGTTGGCAATTGCACAGGATTTTGCTCACACAGGCGCAACCGAGAGCAAAGGCGAAGAGCTTGCTTGGCGACAAGCGCCTGTTAAAAAGCGTCTGGAATACGCCCTTGTTAAAGGCATCGACAGCTATATTGATGAAGATACCGAGGCCGCTTTAGCTGAAATTGGTAGCCCGTTATTGGTGATTGAAGGCGCGTTGATGGACGGCATGAACGTGGTCGGTGATCTGTTTGGTGCTGGTAAAATGTTCCTACCGCAGGTGGTGAAATCGGCACGGGTGATGAAAAAAGCGGTTGCGTGGCTACAACCCCATTTAGAAGCCGAAAAAGCGAGAAATGGCGGTGGCGATTCACAGGGTAAAATCGTGATGGCAACGGTAAAAGGCGATGTGCATGACATTGGTAAAAACATCGTTGGCGTGGTACTACAATGTAATAACTTCGATGTCCTTGACCTTGGGGTGATGGTGTCTGCGGAAAAAATCCTGCATGAAGCTAAGGCTTGGGGCGCGGATATGATCGGCTTATCTGGCTTGATTACGCCAAGTCTTGATGAAATGGTACACGTCGCTAAAGAGATGCAGAGACAAGGCTTCACCATGCCGTTGTTGATTGGCGGTGCAACCACCAGCCGAGCGCATACCGCGGTCAAGATCGATCCTGCTTACGAGGGTGCAGTCGTTTATGTCAAAGATGCCTCTCGTGCGGTTGGTGTGGCACAATCGCTTTTATCGCAAGACTTGCGTGAGGCATTCAAAACCAACATCAAAGCCGAGTATGTGCAGGTGCGTGAGGAACGCAAAAAACGTGGTGAAGCCTCAGCACGGATTCCTTTAGCACAAGCCAGAGCCAATGCGATTGCCTTGGATTGGGATAACTATACACCACCAAAACCCAGTTTCTTAGGCGTAAAAGTATTGGAAGACTACCCCTTAGCGGATTTGGTGGATCGTATTGACTGGTCGCCTTTCTTTAACGCATGGGGATTGGCTGGCAGTTACCCTGCGATTTTGACAGATAAAGTTGTCGGTGTCGAAGCGACTAAGTTGTATGTCGATGCTCAGATGATGTTACGTCAGATCGTTGAAGAGAAATGGCTCACGGCAAAAGGCGTATTTGGCTTCTTCCCTGCCAACCGTGCTGAAAATGGTGATGACATCATTCTATTCAAAGATGACAATCGCAAGGAAGAAGTCACGCGCTTACACCATATCCGTCAGCAGATGGATAAAAAGCGCGGTGGTTACAATCAATGCTTGTCGGACTATATCGCACCACTCAATCCGCATGGTGCTGGTTGTGCGTGTTGCACGGGCAAGTTAGACATTCCAGCGCGTCATATCCGTGATTACATCGGTGGCTTTGCGGTAACGGCTGGGATTGGGATTGATGAACACATCGCTCGCTTTGAAGCTGAACATGATGATTATCATAGTATTATGCTCAAAGCCTTAGCCGACCGCTTGGCAGAAGCCTTTGCCGAACGCTTGCATGAAAAGGTTCGTAAGGAGT
>CAZLOM010000144.1:0-4148 GCA_964561185.1 uncultured Piscirickettsiaceae bacterium | reverse complement strand
GACAGAGATACTGATTGTTGGATCACTCCAAAATCTTGCTAAGACATGGATTTAAGGCATGACCAGCGGCACCTTCTTGATGGTGCCGCAAACACCTAACATTATAAGGGGATTGCTAAAATTAGGGGGCGCTAAATCAAAACCAATGTTCACGAACAAATAGAACTCGCATTTTTGCAATGCTTGAGTAGCTGAAAAAATCTGTCCATCGTAATAGGCTTACGGAGATAAGCGTTTGCGCCAGAAGAGAGAATTTTTTCTTTGTCTGACTCGGGCATAGCGGTGACAGCAATAATGGGCAAATACGCCAATACTTTGTTTTCACGAATGTAGTGAATTAAGTCATAACCATCCATTTCTGGCATCGCAATATCGGTAATCACCAATTGAATTTCTGGATGATCCTTGAGAAGCTGTATTGCTTGCGACCCATCTTGAGCAATCAATACCTTATTGCCTTTTGCCTCTTCAATCATTGCCTTCATCGCATACTGATTACGATAATCATCATCAACCAACAAAATCGCTCGTTCAGAGCCACCCTCTGGTAAATGTAAAGCAGAAATCTCTGATGTTGGAGTGGTTGATAAAACAGGTCTTTCTGTCGCCTCTAACTCCATTACTCTTTTAGGGGCAAAGGGAGACTCTGGAAGTTTCACCGTGAAGACAGAACCTTGACCAAGTTGGCTAGATACATTAATTTCGCCTCCCAACAATTGAGTGTAACAATTCGCTATCGTTAACCCCAACCCTAACCCTGCATATTGTCGCTGGGTCGTTTCATTTAATTGACGAAACTCATTAAAAATAACATCAAATTTGTCGCTAGGAATACCACAGCCCGTGTCTGAAACACGACATAACACTGGAAAAGAATCCTCATCACCACCAACAATCTCAACCTTAATCACACCTGACTCGGTAAAACGAATGGCATTATCCAGCAAATTACGCAGAACTTTTAATAACTTATGATTATCAGTTTCAACAAAAGGTACAAGAGGATCGATAAACAACTCAAAAGCAATTGGTTTACCATCAACATGAGAATCAAAATAACTTTGCAACGAACTTGTTAATGTGTGCAAGGATATTTCATCGACATTTAAAGGGAGTCCTGAATCACGCAAGCGAAAAAGAGACACTAAATCATCAATTAAACCATCTAACACTTCGCCAGAACGATGAATAATACCCAATTGCTCTAACTGAGCATCTGTTAAGTTGTTCTGCTCATTCAACAACAACAATCCTGACAGGGCATTAATCGCATTTAAAGGAGTCTTTAAGCCATGCCCAATATTATCCACATAAGAGTGTATTGCATCCCCAGAGGTCTCGGTCAGATTTGCTGCCATAGTTAAACTCTACTCCACAGATAGTTAATTTCACAACAGGCTAGTATTGTAAAGGTTAAACAGCAAAAAAACAAACCGTATCAAAAATAACGTATCCCCGAAGAGATATTGTAAGTTTTTGACACAAACATCCTAATGCTTACCACCAGTTTCAGAAACCTGAACAAACTGATCATTCAATTTCTGAATAGAGGCTCTTGCACCCTCTCGAATGGCATTCAAACGACGCGCAACAGACACACCCCACCCACGTGGATATTTAGCAAACATCGAACGCCAAAAAACGGTATTACGAGAAAAAGCTCTTGCCAAACCCTCTTGATCTTTGGTCGCTAACAAACGCTTGTGAATACGCTTTGCCCACCAATGACGCAAGTAATAATGAGGCGTTAACAACAACACAACCCCTGCAATAGATGTCGAAATTCCAAACGTAGGATCAGTCAACAGTGCCTGCATATCAATCATAGAAAATACATCAGTAGTCAATGCCAACCAAATAGATATACCAGCCACAACAACAGCCAAGCCTAAATCACTAAACGCAACTTTTCTTGCCCATTCCAAGCGAACCGCATCAATTTTAGCAACCCATTCTTTTTCAATTTGATCGGATAGGGTTTCTAAAGCAAAACTAATTCTATAAGCACGCTCAACACTCACCCGATCCATACGCTCACGAATTGCGGCGAGATCAATATCTTTTTTACGCTTAAAGCGTTCAGCAAGACTAGGATCATTGATTTGAACCGCTGCCGCCTCATTGTAGATCATATAAAATCGACCACCTGCCATACCACTACTTGCTAAGGCTCTTTGCCACGACCCCATAATATCCTCTGGGTTGTCCTCGTTAGCGGCAGTGTCAATTTGATTCAAAATAAAAAGAAACTTATCTGAATCATGACGTTGCCTAGTTTGCGCCACCAAATGCTTCAAGGTATCTCTCATCGCACCAGGTTCAGGATGACGCGCATCAAAGAATACCAATACCAAATCCGACATGCCAATAATATGATCAGCGATTCGTAACACAGTATCACGCTGGCTGTCGGCATCAAACCCTGGAGAATCAATGATGATCTTGCCTTTTAGACTGTTTTCAGGAACTGTCTTGAGCTGAAGATAAGTATCAATCCGATTCCCCTCGCCCTCAGTTACTCGCTCAATTTCATGACGAATACCAAAAAAAGGGAAACGAGGGTCTGCATCTAATGCTAACCCTGGTAAGGTCATGGCATCATCACCATTCCCATAACAAACGACAGTGAAACGATCATCCACTGCCTGATTGCCTGTATTTTGAACACGTCTGCCAATATATTGGTTGATAAAAGATGATTTTCCAGCCGAGAATGTCCCCAAAACAGCGATCAGTGGCCACCAAGAGATCTGCTCAACATAAGAGTTATTTTTATCCAGCACTCCCATAGCGTATGCAATTTTATCTAACTTTTGGTAAGATTTTACCACACTTAACAATACTGGATTTTCTTGCACCAAGCTTCTCTGCAATCGCTCAATACGCTCAGAAATCAACATATACCAACCTCACCTTCTTAATCGCTGACCTATTCTTTCGACCCATCACAAGAATACCATTCACATTTACTGTCCAACAGCAGCAGGAGCGCCTCCCATAGAAGGTACAACATTCTGTTGCTGATTAGGAATATGAGGAGCATAGACTTGTGGGTTAAAATACTGCATCGGTTGCTGGGTATAATAACGCTTAGGCGGTGAAGAATCTGGTCGTCCACCAAGCATTTGCCATGGCATCACACTATTGACGGTACTCATAGGACCAGAAATATCTCTACTCAAATCCCATAAGTCACTGCTCATTTTTTCAGCACTATAATCAATATGCCCTACATGCAAATTTAACTGCTGAAAGCCCTGATTCATCTGTGCCATATCTTTTTGCATTCCAGACACGGAAGTGGACATACCAGAAACATCACGTCTCATACCCTTCAATTCTTCAGTAATTGCCATCATGTTCTTATCAACGGTCATGGTCATCTGCGCAACGTTATTTGAAATCATACCGATGTCATAGACCAGATTAAAAATCAAATAAAATCCGTAAGCTGCTAACAAGATAAACCCAATCATCATAGGTAAAATCACACGTTCCCAACGAGCCAGCGCACGACTAATTGTCGTTACAGCCATAGACATGGTCATTACCGTATCTTCTAGCAAAAAAACTTGCTGAGTTAGTTGGAAATTATTCGTTTGCTGATCAGGTGAGCCTGCCATATTATGTTCAGTGGCCATAACACTTCCTCGTATTATAATAAGTTCTTGTGATTAACGAGAGATAAAGAAAAAGATCGGGTACCCTACGGGTGGTCCCGATCAATCAAGGAGTTAACGAGCGTTATGCAATTTGGCATTAAATGCCTGCATTGCTTGCTGGGCATACTCTGGTTGAGTATTCATCAATACACCGATCACATACTGGGCTTGTAATAGGCGATTTTGTGCAATCAACCCCTCAGCGGCTTTAAGATAAGCATCATTTGCATCATTAAATTGACGACGAGAAAAGAAAATATTACCTAACTCACCGTAAGCGTCTGGACTTTCAGAAGTTGACAAAATAGCACGATACTTTGCCTCTGCTTCGTCTAAATTACCTGCTTGAAAAGCACGTCGCGCATCTTCCAGAACAGAACCCATATCTGCCTGTACAGACTCAGGCATTACTGGCATTGCGACCACAGCTGGTTGCATTACAGCCACTTCTGGCATTGCTGGCATCGGAGGTAACTCTGGCATTGC
>CAZLOM010000143.1:0-4162 GCA_964561185.1 uncultured Piscirickettsiaceae bacterium | reverse complement strand
CAAACACCGCAAATGAGCATTGAGTAATGACCTCATAACATCTGCCCTTGCCCTTTGTCTTCGACTCAAGCTGATGTTATGAAGTGCTGAAATGGCATGATCAGATTAGTGTGCCATTGAAACCTTTTCTGGTTTGCTGTGTGCTTTGCTGAACTTCTCAACCAACTTAGCAGGCTTGTCTTTCGCGCCAGCGTAAACGACATCACGTCCATTTGGACCTGCACCTGCATCGGTGTAGCCTGAAACCTTAACGTTTACCAAGTAATCACGAAGATTTTTCATATCGGTGAAGACCATGTATTTTGCACCATCAAACACTTCAGCGTACATATCATCCGCTAAAGACAATTTACCTTCATAAACTTCTAGCGAAGCCATGTAAGGTTTTTCCTTCTTCTCAAGTGCTTTTGCTTGATCTTTCGTTAACCCTACCACTAAAGTACCACCTTGAGCCGCTTGACCAATCATGCTATTGCGGAAGGTTGGCTCACCAAACTGCACGAACTCACTCCATACTTTGGCATCATCAAAAATGTAGGTTCTTTTTTCATAGAATCCCATGTAGAAGTCATTTCGAGCATCATACTCATCTTTCATGTTGGTGAATTTGCTTGGTGCTGTAGAACAGCCAGCCAACAGGATACCCGCTAAAGAAGCTAATAGCAGTTTTTTCATCATTTCGTACTCCTTAATGATGGTTAACAATTCCGTTAGATTATCTACCTGAAATTTGACAAAATCATGACAGCTTAATGACGTTTCCGTGACAATCGCTATTCGTATCACCACCGACTGACACCTGACACCATCTGTCATCATTTCATCACGATTCTGTCATATTGCTGTGATCTAGCCTGTTTAGTATGAACAGCACAACATGATTGCTGAGGAGCATAGCTGTGTCTAGTAATGATTTATTGTCTCATGCAGTAAGTGGTTCTACTGAATCTTCAAGCAAGCCTTCTTTTTGGGATAGGTTGTTTGTGCGTTGGTTTGATCAGATGGTCTATCCCTTGATTTGGGAAGACCCCATATCCGATCTTGCGGTGATGGGTGATCTTCGCGGTAAACATCTCGTTTGCTTAACCTCTGGCGGATGTAACATCCTATCCTATCTGTCACAGGAACCTGCGAGCATTGCCGCGGTTGACTTGAATGAAACACATCTTGCCTTGCTAGCCTTGAAAAAAACCGTTTTCCAACAAGGTGATTATCAAGACCTATTCCAGCTTTTTGCACAAGGTAATTTACCAGAAAACAAGGCTCTAATGGCACGGTTTATGCCACAATTACCTGAGTTTTCTCATCGCTATTGGCAAACCAGCGGACGTTCGGCTTGGTTCAGCGATGCTTTTTACCATCATGGATTGTTGGGTAAGTTCATCGGTATTGGGCATTGGATTGCAAAACGCTCTGGGCATGACCTTTCAGCCGTATTGTCTGCCAAAACGCGCCAAGAAGCCGAGCAGATTTTTGATGAAAAGATCGCGCCTGTGTTCGACCGCGGGTTGGTGCGTTGGTTGAGTAGTCAAGTATGGGTACTTTATGGGCTAGGGATTCCACCAAGACAATATCAAGTCTTATTAGGTGATGAAGAAAATATGGCTCAGGTCTTAAAAGCCCGCTTACGACACCTTGCTTGCGATTTTGATCTCAAAGACAACTATTTTGCATGGCAAGCCTTCGGCAGACGCTTTAATCTATCCGATCAAGCCGCTTTACCACTTTATCTACAAGCACAACACTATGACGTGATTAAGCAACAGGTAGATAACATCAGCTTGAACCATGAATCCGTCACCAGCTACCTTGCCAAGCAAGCTGACGCAAGCGTGGACATTTATGTGCTACTTGATGCTCAGGATTGGATGAGTCGGGAACAGTTTATTGACTTGTGGACAGAAATCAATCGCACCGCCAAAGCAGGCGCAAGCGTGGTGTTTCGTGCCGCTGGTGCAGATTCTCCTTTAGAAGACAACCTACCTCCAGAACTATTGGCTGATTGGCAAACCAACCCTGAAGAAAACAAAGCCTTCTGGCAGAAAGATCGCTCCGCGATTTATGGAGGTTGCTTTGTATATCGACATTTATGATGCCCCCGTTGCCGTAGCACAGCAATCAAAGATAACACCTGCAGAGCAATGGGTATTGGCCATGCAGGCAAATCCTCACTTAATTCGCAACTGGTATGCAGAGATGCGCTTGATGTCTTTTGAAGGACAATGGATGCCGCTTGCCCTAGGTCAACCAAAAGCAGAACAAACCTATCTTGCTTCTGCCACGCATGGTTATATCGACTATGCACGTGATGAATTAGACCTGATTCGTGATGAAAAAACACGTCGTTGGTCTGCAAGAACCCTAGCGGTTGCAGAACCTTGGATGAAAAGTTTGCAGTTAGACACGGCAGTGAGCATCAATGCGTGGTGCGTCTCAACCCACTTGTACCCCAATTGGAATCAGGATCAGATTTTTGCCTTAACCGCACAACTCAGTGAAGCCTTTCCTCATCGTCCTTTATGGATGCGCACCCTCAATGCTTATCAACAGTCACCGCTCATGGATGCCTTGCGTGATGAGGGATGGTTATTGTTTCCGCATCGACAGGTGTATGTCTTTGACCATCGTGATCAGATTGCGCTCTTGACCAAACGTAACAATCAATTAGACCAAAAGCTATTAAACAGCACGCCATTGAAGCTGTGTCAACATGAAGACTTTAGACCCGAAGATGCAGAAGTCATGGCAGAACTCTATGACCTGCTTTATCTACAAAAGCACTCTCGCTGGAATGCCATTTATACGCCAGCCTATTTCAGGCAAGCCTTGGCACATCGCTGGTTAGAGTTTATTGGGTTTAGAGATGATCAGGGGAAACTGGTGGCTTTTATTGGGCTTTATGCCGATCACACCAGTATCACAACGCCGATGTTGGGTTATGACACTCAATTACCTCAAACCCTAGGCTTATATCGCTTGTTGATGGCGGCAGTCCTTCGCTTATCCTTGGAGCGTCAGCATGTGTTGAATTTTGGTGCTGGGTCAGCGAGTTTCAAGAAAATGCGCGGTGGACGACCTGAAATCGAATGGCAAGCCTTTTACGTAAAACACCTCAACCCCATTAAACGCGTGCAGATGGCATTAACCAGTTGGGCAATGCGCGAAACCATTCCTTCTTTTTTAGCAAAACAAGCGGTGTAAGCAATGGATTCTGCATTATTTCCTTACTTGCTTTCGGCTCAAGACCCTGCACCTGATTGGATGCCTAATGATGAAGATGCTGATGGCGTACATCGCTACTATCGCGCCATCTTTATTTCCGACGTGCATCTGGGTACAAAAGGTGCACAGGCAGAGTTATTGGCAAACTTTTTGAAATATCATCACGCCCCCACCATTTACTTGGTCGGTGACATCATTGATGGTTGGCGAATGCGCAACAAAGCCTATTGGCCACAGGCACACACCAACGTCATTCGGCGATTACTGACCAAAGCCAAGCGCAACAGTCGTATTATTTACATCACAGGCAATCATGATGATTTTTTACGTCGCTATTCTGGCATCAATTTTGGTAATATAGAGCTTTGTGATGAATGGGTGCACACCACAGCCGATGGCAAGCGGTTATGGATTCAGCATGGTGATGCTTACGACGGCGTGGTCACTTGTCATCGTTGGCTAGCCTATTTGGGTGACTGGGCGTACGAATCCATGCTTCATGTCAATCGTTGGTTTAATCAACTGCGCCAACGCTTTGGTTTCGGCTACTGGTCCTTGTCTGCCTACTTGAAGCACAAGGTAAAGCGTGCCGTGATGTATATTCATGATTTTGAACATCTCTTACTCAAGGACTGCCAAAAGCATGGCTATGATGGCGTGGTATGTGGTCATATTCATCATGCGGAATTGCGTGAAGTAGAGGGCAAGATTTATGCAAACTGTGGTGATTGGGTTGAGTCTTGCACTGCCCTAGTGGAACATTTGGATGGTCGTTTACAGATTTTACACCTTCATCCGTCACACGCGAATCAAGCGGTGCATGAAGCTGTTTCTGAGACTGCCACAGAAACCACAGCTCAAACCACAGCTCAAAAACCATAACCTAAGGAAATTAAGAATGTTTACGCCTGAAATTGTCAAACGATCGCTGATTCGTGCT
>CAZLOM010000142.1:0-4215 GCA_964561185.1 uncultured Piscirickettsiaceae bacterium | reverse complement strand
TCTACCGCGACTGATAAAAAAGGCGACCAAAAAGGTCGCCAAGAGGGTCAACATGAGGAGAATCGTAGATAATTCTTAGAATGCTTTTGATGCTGAAATCATCATCGTAGTATTGTCTTTTGGATCGGCAGATGCCACGTTGTTTTTTCCAATCGTGTTTAGATTTTTGCTTGAATGAACAATTGCCGCATCTAAGTCAATACCGCCTAAAGAAGTTTTGTAACCAACTTGTTGGTAGTCACCATCAAGACCATTTTTGTCATATTCCCAATGACCTAGTAAACCATAGAATCCAATATATTCGGCTTTCAATGATGAGAAGACGTAATTAGCATCTTTAGCTGATCCTACGCCTTCATGATAGCCTGGATTCACTGTTGCCGTGAATGGACCATAAGCGGCACTGAAATTTAACTCATTGTAAGAGCTATCGAAACCCTTAGTTCCTGCTTTGTTAGTCTTATTGGTGTACTGATAGCTCGTAAAGCCACCACCTAGTGTTACACCGCTAAATTCTTTTTTAATACCACCATAGATATCAACTTCCCAGCCATTGCTTGTTGATGAGTTTGTGCCATCATATCCAGCAAAGTAGAAATTATCACTTTTTTCTGTACCCACTTGAGCAACCCAAGTACCAAGATATAAGCCAGAGTCATGAGAGTAGTCAGCACCACCCATCAAGGATGCGCTGTCACGTTGTACTGCGCCACGGAAGATGTACTGGCTCATGACACCAGCGTTAAAAGCAACTTCTGCGCTGGCTGTGTTAAGGATGGCTGAACCTGCGAAGACACCAGAAGCCAATAAAGATAAACCGATGACCGATGATAATGATTTTTTCATAATTTAAGCTCCATAAAAAGCAATGTAAAATGAGTTAGTGTTAAACTTGTACCCCTAATGACAAGGGGTAAAGTATTTTACTGGATTCAAAGGTGAGGGTGTTGGAATCCGTTTGTAATTTTTGTTTAGCTTTTTGTGTGCCAGTTTATGTGTTTTGTATATTAAACAATATGTTGTTTTATTTTTTTGATTTGTTTTTGTTTTTTGGAGTTTGTTTTGCACCAAAATAAATCTTTTTTTTCTGTTATGGTGATTTCTAATCCCTTGTGGCGTGCTTTATTGATTCAGGTGATCATTTTTGCGGTTATTGTTGGTGTGTTACCAAGTCTTTCGTTTATCACGCATCTGGATATGGGTATGCAAGGTTTGGAATTAGCAGGCATACAGTCAATCTTAGCGGTTGGGTTGACTTATCTTCTGCGTTTGCCACCTTGGTGGTTAATCATTCAGGCAATTTTCCCGATCGCGATATGGGTTGGGTTGGTACAAACCCTGATTCCAGCTTGGGGATTCGGGGTAGTGACGGTGTTATTAGGTTTGGTGTTTTCCAATGTGTGGCGCGAACGTGTACCCCTCTATCTTTCGAACGCAATCACACAGTCTGCCATGGCTCAGTTTGCACAAGAAAAGGGTATTCAACGTGCGGTTGATTTGGGGTCAGGATTGGGCGGGATTGTTCGTGCTTTGGCAGGGGTTGGGGTGGAGGCAACAGGTGTAGAAAGCTCGCCTTTATTGGTTTGGGTATCAAACTTGCTTAGTAGTGGTAAAGATAACGCACGGGTGATACGAGGGGATATTTGGCAGACAGATCTTTCACAAATGGATTTGGTTTATGTATTCTTGTCACCTGTACCTATGCCCAGTATTTGGCGTAAAGCTTGTATGGAAATGAAATCAGGGAGTTGGTTGGTGTCTAATAGCTTCGCGATTCCTGAGGTTGAGCCAGAAGAAATTTGGGAATTGTCGGACGGACGACAAACACAATTATGGTTATATCGTATTCAGCGACCAGAAACAATGGACGAAAGTGATACAAACCCAATAGCCTAAGCGGTAAACTAACTGATGTTGGGAGGTTAAATAATAAATGAGTAGTAGAATGAATCAGATGATCAGAGGATATGATTTAGCAGAAATTGAGCGATTGCATCCTCAAGCAATGCGTTTGTCCGATGCACACTTAATTGAATTGTTAACTGAGCGTATGCGCTCGCGTCAAGGTTATTTAACTCAGTTGGCAAAAACTTATCACACCTTAGAGGAAACGCATCAGAAATTGGTGCGAACCGAGTTGGTGCAAGGACGTTTCTTGGCCTTGATGCACGATAGGTTAAAAGATAATTTAGAGAATATGCGTGTGTTATTGTCAGCATTAACCCTTGCCAAACTCTATGATGAGGACATTCAACTCTTATTTGAATTGATGTTTAATGATGTACTTTCGCTACAATTCCATGCAAATAACATCAGCATGGCATCTAACATTGATTCTGGTCGTGTGTCGGCAAATATCTCAATGTTTACCCTAGGAAGTTTATTAGAGCCTCTAGAGTCATCCTTGTGCCATTTAATTGATCAGAGTAACAAACGATGTGAATGGCTCATTGATGAGTCCTTAACCATTTATCAAGATCAAGAAAAACTCTTATTGATCTTGCGTAATGTGTTATCTAACGCACTCCGCTTCACGCCAGATAATGGAGAAATTTCTTTTAGTGTTCGCGCCCTAGATGAGACACATTTAGAAATTGTTGTGCGCAATCAGGGTGCAGATATTGTCGATAAAGAAGTTATTTTTGATGTTTTTTATCAGGTAGATTTATCATATGGCCGGGCGCAACACGGATTGGGCTTGGGGCTATCGGTGGTTAAAGGTTTGGTGTCTTTTATGAATGGTGAAATCGAAATGACACGTGTTGGTGATGCTAACCAGTTGTATATTATTCTCCCTGTGCTAAGAGACACTACCGAGAATTTCGAGCGTTTTTCCGTTGATCGAAAAGAAGATTTTGTCTTTGCTGATGAATCAGACTGGTCAGCAAGCGCGGCATTTTAGCCTTGAAGAGGTATAATATGGGTAAATGTGGGATGAACTTAGGGATTAGGGTAATCCTCGGTATGATGAGCTTAGGTGTCATGCTCCTATTTAGTTCACAGGGATATGCGCAGGCTGTCGAGATTGAAAAAGCCTTAGACAGTATGACGAGCTTTGAGGCAGAATTTATCCAGTTAGTTACCGATGAAAAACTCTTTCGTGAAGAAAAAAGTACGGGTAAGGTGTGGATTCAGCGTCCTGGTAAATTCTTTTGGCGTTATGACTCAGGGCAAAAGATGGACATTGTCGCTGATGGCATTAACCTCTGGATTTACCAACCAGAATTAAAGCAGGTGATGGTGCAATCACTTGGTGATATTGGTGACGATTTACCCATTAACTGGCTGGCAAGCGGTCAACCTGTTGCCCAGCGTTATAATACGCGAACCCTTCCTGAGCGTTCCGATGGTCTCACTTGGTACGACTTGCAAACTAAGAAGGGTGGTTCACAAGAAATTGCTTTCGTGGAGATTGGGTTAAAAGATCAGATTATGCAACAAGTGCGTTTGACCAGTTCTGATGGGCGCGTGACCCTCGTTAAATTTCAGTCCCCAAAACGCAATCAGTCTATTCCAGAGCAACGCTTTGAATTTCAACCAGAAGCAGGAATTGATATTGTAGGCTCTCCACAATGACTTTTGTTCCATTGGCAGAACGCTTGCGACCTCAGCAGATTCATGAGGTGTTGGGGCAAGCGCATTTGTTAGGTCAAGGAAAAGCCTTGAGTCAACTTTTGGTGCGTAAGCGGTTGCACTCAATGATTTTGTGGGGCAGTGCAGGGGTTGGTAAAACCACCTTAGCACGTTTGTTGGCACAAAGCGTGTCAGCGCGTTGGCATGCACTATCCGCTGTACAGGATGGTATTAAGGAAATTCGGCAACTCTTGGTACAAGCCCAATCTGAATTTGATCAAGGCGTGCAAACGGTTTGCTTCGTCGATGAAATTCATCGTTTTAACAAGGGTCAGCAAGATGCTTTATTGCCCGCAATTGAGTCTGGATTAATTACGCTCATTGGTGCAACAACCGAAAACCCTTCCTTTGCCTTGAATAATGCGCTCTTGTCACGGGCAAGAGTCTATGTGCTCAAATCATTAGATGCAGATGCGTTATTCAGTTTGCTCGAACGTGGGTTAGCGCAATTGTCACAGGATTTGGGGGTTGTTTCGCTAGACTTAGCAGAAGAGAGCTTGCCTTGGGTCTTGGCGTGGGCAGATGGTGATGGTCGCAAGTTAATCAATCTGCTCGAGCAGTTAAGTGACTTTGCTGAGGCTG
>CAZLOM010000141.1:0-4256 GCA_964561185.1 uncultured Piscirickettsiaceae bacterium | reverse complement strand
TTTCCTCTCGCTTTATCTTTTTACGCTGAGAACTACTTAGCGAAATTCGCGCCATCTTGTTCACCTTGGTTGATAAGCGTCACACGCAAAATCAATAATCCACACAGCAACGCATTTTCCGCTATACTAACTTCTTTTACACTCAGACGACGGTACACTGATGGACACGCACATTCGGGTTCGGGGCGCACGTACCCACAACTTGCAGAACATCGACCTTGATATTCCTAAAAATCAGCTGGTTGTGATTACAGGGTTGTCAGGCTCAGGAAAATCCTCGCTTGCCTTTGACACCCTTTATGCCGAGGGTCAACGTCGCTATGTGGAAAGTTTATCGGCATACGCGCGTCAATTTTTATCCATGATGGAAAAACCTGATGTTGACAGCATTGATGGCTTATCGCCAGCCATCGCCATTGAGCAAAAAGCAACCAGTCACAACCCACGCTCAACGGTTGGTACGGTCACTGAAATTTATGACTATTTTCGTCTGCTTTATGCGCGTATTGGCACACCACGTTGCCCAACACACGATCTTGACTTACACGCACAAACCATCAGTCAAATGGTCGATCATACCCTTGCCCTTGCTGAAGACACGCGCCTCATGCTCCTTGCCCCCATTGTGCGAGATAAAAAAGGAGAACACAAAGAACTGATCAATGAGCTCATGGCACAAGGCTATATTCGCGCCAAAATAGACGGACAGGTGGTTGACCTCTCTGACACACCCACATTAGACCCGAAAAAAAAGCACAGCATTTATGCGGTCATTGATCGTTTTAAGGTTCGCCCTGAGATACAACAACGACTTGCCGAATCCTTTGAAACAGCACTGAAACTGGCGAATGGTATCGCCCTCATCGAATCCTTGGACAAGGATGATGACACCCCCATTAGCTTGACCTTTTCGAGCAAATTTGCCTGTCCTGAGTGTGGTTACTCGGTAACGGAATTAGAACCGCGTCTCTTTTCATTTAACAGTCCGCATGGTGCTTGCCCAAGCTGTGATGGCTTAGGCAATCGAGAAACTTTCGACCTCTCTCGCATCATTGCCCACCCTGATCTTCCTATCGGCAATGGTGCCATTCATGGCTGGGACAAACGCAATGCCTATACCAAAGGATTGCTCATCGCGCTTGCCAGTCATTATCAGTTCGACCTAGACACGCCTTGGCAAGACTTACCTCAAACCCTACAAACCACCCTATTGCAGGGTAGTGGTTCTGAACGCATCGCGCTACCAGGTGGTCGCTACTCTGACGCACCACGCCCATGGGAAGGTATTCTGCCGTGGTTTGAACGTCGTTATCGTGACTCTGAGCTAGAATCGGTACGAACAGAGCTTGGGCAATTACGCATCACTAGCCCTTGCCCCAGTTGCGAAGGCAGTCGTTTGAATGAGACGGCTCGACACGTCTTCATTGCCGATCGAAGTTTACCGCAATTGACTCGCCTGCCCTTAGATCAGCTATATGAATGGGTAAGCACGCTGAGTCTTGTGGGCAGTAAGGCACAAATTGCGGATAAGGTATTACAAGAAATCCGCAACCGCTTAGGCTTTTTGATTCAAGTCGGTCTGTCTTATTTGACCCTAGAACGCAGTGCTGAAACCCTATCGGGGGGTGAGGCGCAACGCATTCGCTTGGCAAGTCAAATTGGCTCTGGCTTAACGGGGGTCATGTATGTGCTTGATGAACCTTCCATTGGTCTGCATCAGCGCGACAATGATCGCCTGCTCGACTCCTTACGTCGCTTACGAGACTTAGGGAATAGCGTCATTGTGGTTGAGCATGATGAAGATGCCATTCGTCAAGCAGACTACTTGATTGACATAGGTCCTGGGGCAGGCGTTCATGGTGGACGAATCATGGCTCAAGGCACGCCTGAATCCGTAGCCAATCACGCTGAATCCCTCACAGGGCAATACCTAAAAGGCACACGCGCCATTTCCGTTCCCACGCGCCACGTACCCACAGACAAATACCTTGTCTTAGCAGGGGCTAAGGGCAACAACCTACAATCGGTAACACTCACCCTACCCGTTGGTTTGCTGACCTGCATTACGGGAGTATCAGGCTCTGGAAAATCCACCCTGATCAACGACACCCTATATCGCATTGCCGCCAATCAACTCAATGGGGCGAATCTACATCCCGAAGCCTACGACAGCATCACAGGCTTAGAGCATTTTGATAAGGTCATCAACATTGATCAAAGCCCTATTGGACGAACACCGCGTTCTAATCCCGCTACCTATACAGGTTTGTTTACCCCGATTCGTGAATTGATGTCTGCCGTTCCTGAAGCCCGTACCCGAGGTTATACCCCCGGACGATTTAGCTTTAATGTGGCAGGTGGGCGTTGCGAAGCCTGTCAGGGAGATGGCGTGTTAAAGGTAGAGATGCACTTTTTACCCGATGTCTATGTCCCGTGCGATGTGTGCTCTGGTCAGCGTTATAACCGAGAAACGCTAGAAATTCACTACAAAGGCAAAACCATTGCCGATATTTTGGCAATGACAGTGGAAGAAGCCTTAGTCTTTTTTGATGCCATTCCAACCATCAAACGCAAACTCGCCATGCTGATGGAGGTCGGCTTATCCTATATTACCCTTGGGCAAAGTGCGACCACCCTCTCTGGTGGTGAGGCACAACGCATTAAACTGGCAAAAGAACTTTCTAAACGAGATACGGGCAGTACGCTCTATATTCTCGATGAGCCTACCACAGGACTGCACTTTCATGACATTGAGCTACTGCTCAAGGTGCTGACACGTCTGCGTGATCACGGCAACAGCATTGTGATCATTGAACACAACCTAGACGTGGTCAAAACTGCTGACTGGGTCATTGATCTAGGGCCAGAGGGCGGCAATAAGGGTGGGCAAATCATTGCGCAAGGAACGCCTGAGCAAATCGCCCAAGCCTCACACAGCTGGACAGGTAACTACTTAGCACCGATATTAGCCAAAATACCCGCCAACTGCTGAGTGCGCTTAGATGGTTAACTCAGCATTTCTACTGCCATTTTCACCCCTGAAATCAGTCGATGAATGTCTGCCTCGGTATTGTAAATAGCAAAAGAAGCACGCAAGGTAGCAGGTACCTTAAAATGTTGCATCACGGGTTGTGCGCAGTGGTGACTGGCGCGTAAACAAATCTGATCATTGCCCAATAGGGTGGCAATATCAGAAGGATGAATGCCATCAATAATAAAAGATACCACCGCTTCCTTGTCTTGTGCCGTGCCAATTAAGCGCAAATGTGGAATCTCCGCTAAGGCTTGTGTGGCAAGGGTCAACAACCGATGTTCCTGCGCATAAATCGCCTGCCAACCAACCGATTGCACAAACTCAATGGCGGGTTTTAGGGCAAGCACGGCTTCAATGTTGGGCGTACCTGCCTCGAACTTATAGGGCAAGTCATTGTAAGTGCTTGAGGTAATTGTCACCGTACGAATCATATCACCACCGCCCATGTAGGGTGGCATTTTCTCCAACCACTGACGCTTGCCATACAACACCCCAACGCCTGTTGGTCCGTACAGCTTATGTCCTGAAAAGGCAATAAAATCACAATTCCATGCTTGCACATCTATCGGTGCATGAGCAACCCTTTGTGCCACGTCAACCAAAATAATCAGCTCGGGACGAATGGCGCGAACTTGGGCAATGATTTCCGCAACGGGATTGATGGTTCCTAAGGCATTAGACACAGCCGTAAAGGCAAAAACCTTCACCTCGTCAGTCAATAAACTCGCTAATTGATCTAAGCATAATTCACCTGCGTCATTCATCGGCACCGCCTTAATGCCAATACCACGATCTGCCAACAATTGCCAAGGCACAAGATTGGCATGATGCTCCATTTCTGTGACCAAAATGCAGTCACCCGCAGACAATAACTGCCCAAGACTGCTGGCAACAAGGTTGATGCTTTCGGTTGTACCTTTGGTAAAAATGATCTCTTCACGGTGCTCTGCGTTGATAAACTGCTTGACCAGATCACGCACCGCCTCAAAGTCAGCGGTCGCACCTTCACTTAGCGGATACAATCCCCTATGAATGTTCGAATAGCCCAGCGTATAAAATTGGTTAATCCTTTCAATCACACGACTCGGCTTTTGTGTACTACTCGCACTGTCCAACCACACAAGATCGGGATGGGCAGTGAAAATAGGAAAGTATTGACGGTAGTTAGGTTCAAATGATGCTTGTGTCATGCGATACACTCCTTGTATTCTGCCAAACTTTT
>CAZLOM010000140.1:0-4280 GCA_964561185.1 uncultured Piscirickettsiaceae bacterium | reverse complement strand
CAAGCGCATCGCGTGTTTCAAAACCTCAGTGCGGTGATTTCAGCCGCTGGTGGTGAGATGAAAGACTTGGTCAAACTCAACATTTTCTTAACCGATTTGAGTCATTTTGCCTTGATCAACGACATCATGGCGCAATACTGTCCCCAACCCTATCCTGCACGTGCGGCAGTACAGGTATCCGCTTTACCACGTGGCGCAGTGGTAGAGGCTGATGGCGTAGCAGTCATTGATAACTACTGATTTTCCATCGTAACGGATGTTCAATACACCTGTCGGACAACTTGCGGGTATCGGTGACACAGGCGTAGCAGTGCTGGAGAAACAAGGCATTGTTTCCCTCTGGGATTTACTCCTGCATCTGCCCATTCGCTATGAAGATCGCACCCAGTTGACCGCTGATGCCGACTGCCTAATCGGTCACTATATTCAGCGCGAGGGTGTGGTGTCACGCAGTCAGCTATTGCCTGCCCGCAAGCCGATACACGCGCTGACCTTACAAAGTGGGGATCTGGATTTTCAACTGATTTTTCTGAATTATGACAAGTGGGCGCACACCCTGCCAACGGTTGGGCAGAAGGTGCGTATTTTTGGTCAACTCAAACGCAATTTGCAGGGCGATTTTGAACTACTGCATCCGAGTATGCAACGCCTGATTGCTGGAAAAACCATACCACTTCCCAGTCAACTGACCCCTATCTATTCTGCGATTGGTAGCCTCAAGCAAGCCAGTTTGCGTAAAGCCATCAATGATGGATTAACGCGCCTGAACGCACAGCCTGCTGGTAATTCTGCTGTTGGTGATGTCTTCACGCCCTTTGCGCTGGAACACAACCCCCTTAGCTTGACACAGGCTTTGTTTGCCATTCATCATGCACAGGTGGGCAGTGCTGACAGCCTGTTAGCAGGAACGCATCCTGCTGTCCAACGCTTGGCATTAGAAGAATTAACTGCTCATCAATTACTGGCGTTATCAACACGCACCAAACAAGCCGATCAACACGCGCCAGCCCTCACTTCATCAACAAAGATCGCAGACTTCTTAGCCCAACTGCCATTTGAGTTGACCGCTGGACAGAAAAGCATCTGGCAAGAGATTCAGCAGGATTTACAAAAAGATCGTCCGATGCACCGCTTGTTACAAGGTGACGTTGGCAGTGGCAAAACGGTGCTGGCGGGCTTGTCTGCGGTACAAACCATCGACAGTGACCATCAAGTTGCCATCATGGCACCCACTGAGATTCTGGCGGAACAACTCTACACGACTTTATCACCGTGGATGACTGCGCTAGGCTTTTCCATTCGCCTCTTGACAGGCAGTAGCAAAACCAGTGATAAGCGACAAACCCTCTTGGAACTCATGACGGGTAAGCTCAATCTGGTGGTGGGAACACACGCACTGTTTCAAGATGAGGTCCGTTATGCCAAACTCGGGCTGGTCATTGTCGATGAGCAACACCGTTTTGGTGTCGAGCAACGGCTTGCCCTCAAGCAGAAGGGTCAGGCAGATCGCCTCATCCCACACCTGCTTCATATGAGCGCAACGCCCATTCCACGTTCGTTGGCGATGGCATTTTATGGCGACCTCAGCATCAGCAGTCTCACCGAACGTCCCCCAGGTCGGCAAACGATTGACACGCTACTGATTCCTGAGACCAAACGAGAACACCTTGCCGAGCGTGTGATGCTGGCGTGTCGCAAGGGAGCGCAAGCCTATTGGGTCTGTCCTTTTATTGAGGCAAGTGAAGCCATTGATGCCCACAATGTTAAAGATACCGAATACTGGTTAAGAACCCGCTATCCTGATGTGCGCATTGGTTTGGTGCATGGTCAATTAACCAGTAAAGATAAGGATCGGCAGATGCAGGCCTTCAAAACAGGAATGCTAGATCTGCTCATTGCAACCACGGTCATCGAGGTAGGCGTGAATGTCCCTAAGGCAACCTTGATGGTGATTGATAATGCCGAACGCTTTGGTTTGGCACAACTACATCAGCTGAGAGGACGCGTTGGGCGTGGTGAAGGAAAAAGTTACTGCTCATTAATTTTTCACTCGCCCTTGTCCGAAACAGGGCAAGCTCGTTTGCAAGCCATTCGTGACAGTCAAGACGGTTTCGCCCTTGCCGAACAAGACCTACTTCTGCGTGGACCAGGTGAAGTCTTAGGGACACGTCAAACAGGATTAAGTGAGTGGCGCGTCGCTGATCTGCTCCGTGACACGCCGCTACACGAGCCTGCGCGTCAGCTTGCCATGCAGATTCATCAACAGCATCCACAAGAGGCGCAACGGCTCACACAACGCTGGTTAGCACATCGCTTGCAGTTTGTGGGAGGCTAGGTTAACGCTTACAAACCCAACACCCAACACCCAATACAATAACCCTAGAAAGACAGAAAGACGAAGCATTATGATTCAACTCAAAGACCTCACCCTCCTGCGAGGCGGTACACCGCTGTTTCGCTCTGCAACCCTGAGCATTCAACCGCAATGGCGTGTTGGTTTGATTGGACATAACGGCACGGGAAAATCGAGTTTATTTGCCCTATTATTGGGTGAGCTATCACCTGACGCTGGTGACTTGATCCTGCCTGCTGATTGGCGCGTTGCTCATATGGCACAAGAAGTCACCGCCTTAACACAATCGGCATTGGACTATGTACTAGATGGGGATTCGCATCTGCGTCAGCTAGAAGCGCAGATTGCCAACGCCAATGATGCCACCGATCCGATGGAACTGGCTCACTGGCATGAAGCCTATTCGCTGGCTGATGGCTATTCGGCAAAAGCCAAAGCACAGTCACTTTTAGCTGGGTTGGGCTTTAGCACAGAACAACAAACGCAAGCGGTTAAAAGTTTTTCGGGCGGTTGGCGGATGCGCTTAAATCTGGCAAGAACCCTCTATCAACCCTCAGAACTCCTGCTCCTTGACGAGCCGACCAACCACTTAGACTTGGAAACCGTACTCTGGTTACAGGATTGGTTACGCGCCTATCAAGGCACGCTCTTGTTGATTTCGCATGACCGTGATGTCCTAGATACCGTTTGCACCCACAGTTTGCATTTACATCAGCAAAGCCTAACCCTTTATTCAGGCAACTATAGCTCGTTTGAACGTCAACGCGCGGAACGTCTGATCTTACAACAAGCAACCAATGCCAAACTCGCCAGCCAAAAGGCGCATTTGGAAGATTTTGTGCGCCGTTTCCGCGCCAAGGCGACCAAAGCCAAACAAGCACAAAGCCGTTTGAAAATGCTGGAACGCCTGCCTGACATTCAAATCGCCCATGCCGATTCTCCCTTCAGTTTTGAAATTCCTTGCTATGAAAAAATGTCCTCCCCGTTGGTGGGATTGCAACATGGCGTGGTTGGACATGGTGAAAAGGTGATATTGACTAAGGTCAACTTAGAACTCCTCCCCGGTAGTCGCATTGGTCTGTTAGGCCCTAACGGGGCTGGTAAATCCTCACTGATTAAAAGTTTGATTGGTGAATTGCCCCTCTTAGCAGGCAGACGTGTCACAGGTGAACACTTGCGCCTCGGTTATTTTGCTCAACATCAGTTAGAGTCACTGGATTTGACCGCCAGCCCCATGCTTCTGCTACAACGCCTGTCACCACAAGCGAAAGAGCAAAGTTTGCGTGACTTCTTAGGTGGCTTTGGTTTTATCGGGGATGATGCGCTCGCCACTTGTGAAGATTTTTCAGGCGGTGAAAAGGCACGTCTGGCACTTGCCCTATTGGCATGGCAAAAACCCAATGTGCTGTTACTCGATGAACCCACCAACCACTTAGACATTGATATGCGCTCGGCACTCACGCTCGCTTTACAGGCTTTTGAAGGTGCTGTGTTGGTGGTTTCCCATGATCGGCATCTGCTGACCAGCACCGTTGATGATTATGTGTTGGTTGCTGATGGCAAGGTGCAAGCCTTCGATGGAGATTTGGACGACTACGCCCAATGGATGAAGTCTCGCTCACAAGCACAACTGGCACAAACCAAAGCAGAACAACCCGCACCAACAACACCTGCGCCCAAAGCAATCAGCAAACCACAAAAAATCAAACTTTCTTACAAGGAAGAAAAAGAACTCGCCAGTCTGCCCACCCTGATCACCGACTATGAAACCGAACAAACAACCCTAAGCAATCAACTCTCAGACAGTCAAGTCCTCAGCCATAAAGCCGAGGTGTTACGCATTCAACAACGCTTAACGGAACTGGATGATCTGCTGACCCAAGCCATGGAAAGATGGGAGATACTAGAAGCAAAAGCAATGCAGTAG
>CAZLOM010000139.1:0-4339 GCA_964561185.1 uncultured Piscirickettsiaceae bacterium | reverse complement strand
TACCAATATCACGTAACACACCCACCGTGGCGTTCATGGTATCGTTGATGCCATTAGCAACACGCGCAAAAGACCCTTGATAATCAGTAACATCAATCCGAACATCCAATGATCCCTGCCGAGCGGCTTCATTCATCTTATCAGAGTCTGTAATGAGTTTATCTAACTGAGCAACCATCTGACTCATTTTACTGACGGAGGACAATAAAGCCTGATGCTTCCCCCCTGAAACCCCCTGAAAAACACGATCAACATCAACGGTTTTACCTTCAGCAAGCTGTGCTAAAGTTTCTTGCAAAACCGTCATAAAACGCGATTCAACCCACATGACTGAAACTCCTAACAACACTTAAAACCTTACAATCTGGTCTGACTGACCCAAACGCGCAGTAACGCCAATAACATAGACTCTTCCACAGGTTTGGTTAAATAGTCATCTGCGCCAACCTTAATACATTTTTCACGCTCATCGGTACCCACTTTAGCAGTTAAGGCAATGACAGGCAGTTGTGCCAAATCAGGCGCAGCGCGAATGGCTTTAATTAACTCATAACCATCCATTTCTGGCATCATAATGTCGGTCAAGACCATGCGTATGTTTTGATGACGACTTAACACCTGCAAGGCATCGACCCCGTTGTGTGCGGTCAGAATTTTCACGCCACTGGTTTCAAGCAGGGCTTTTAATGAGAATAAATTGCGAATATCATCATCAACCAACAGAATTTCCACGCCAGACAAACTATCACTTGGGCTGTCTAGCATATCGACCTTGTCTTGACAGGCACGCATACTACGATGCAAGAATAACCCAACCTCATCAATCAAGCGTCGAATAGAATCACTGGTTTTCAAAATCACCGAATCAGCGTAAAGACGAAGACGCTTCAACTGATTGGCGGTTAACTCACGCCCTGTATAAACAATGATCGGCAAATCAGCATAACGACGGGTAATTTGATCAATCACATCAAACCCATCAATATTGGGCAAACCCAAATCAACAATCACAATACTCGGTTGTACATGTGTTAAATAATTTAACGCCTTATGAGCATCATGGAAATAACTTAATTTGGCATCGGGCAAACAAGATTGCATGACTTCAACAATCGCAGTTTGTAACGCCCGATCGTCCTCAATCAACAATACTTCTTGCTTTTGTTGTTGTGCTGAAAACTGAATCAAGTTTTGCATGATCAATTTTAATTGGGGTAAATCAATTGGCTTTTGAATCACCGATACCGCCCCATCACGACGCAAGCCTAAATCTGGCTCTTCCACTGAAATCATTTTGACAGGAATATGACGGGTTTGTGGGTCGCGCTTGAGGAGTTTGAGCACCTCATCGCCACTAATGGTGGGCAAACGACGGTCTAATAAAATACCATCTGGTTGATGTTTTTTCGCCATCATCATGGCATCACGACCATTTTCGGCACGGAAAATACGATAACCTAAGTCTGATAATTGACTCTCGATAATACTCATAAACACAGGATCGTCATCAACCACTAAGACACTGTGCATAGAGGGATCTGGAATAATCGCCTCAACAACTTCATGCACCTCAGTAGCTGGCATTGATTGAGTTGATTGATTCACCTCATGCTCAAGCGTCACAGGCAGTGTAGAGATTTCTTCAATCAGGGATTTGTCTAAATGGGTCAAAGGTACTTTTAATGGCAGTAACAAACTAAAGACGGATCCTTTGTTCAACTCACTATGCACCTGAATTTCACAGCCCAACATATTGGCAAGTTGACGAGAAATCGCCAAGCCTAAGCCTGTACCACCAAACTTACGCGTGGTTGAGCCATCAACCTGACGGAAACTTTCGAAAATTTCTTCCAGCTTATCATTTGGAATACCACAGCCTGTATCAATGACTTGAATCTCAACAGGATAGTTCGGATTTCTACCATGCACGACTGACAGCGTTACCTCACCCTGATCGGTAAACTTCACCGCGTTACTCATTAAATTCTTAATAATTTGTCGCAGTTTTGCTTTGTCATTTTGAATCGGTGGAATGTCTTTTTCGAGTGCTAAATTCAAGGCTAAGCCTTTTTCTTGCACCAAAGGCGAGAACATGCCTTTAATATCCTCTGCCAGTTCGGTGGCAGATAACACTTCTAAACTGACCGACATTTGCCCTGCTTCAATACGTGACAGATCTAACAAATCATTAATCAGATTCAATAGGTCAGTGCCTGCATAGTAGATAACATTGAGATGCTCAACCTGTTTAGGCGTTAAATTACTGTCACTGTTCTTCTTGAGTAAGCCCGCTAATACGTTAATGGCATTTAAGGGGGTTCTTAACTCATGCGTCATGTTGGCTAAAAACTCGCCCTTATACTTGTTAGAAGCGGCTAACTCTTTAGCACGGATTTCGAGTGCCTGTTGTGCAAGGATCAGTTCATCATTTTGTTGTTGTAATGACTGTTGAGCCACTTCCAATTCACGCGACTGACGCTCTGTTTCTTGTTTTTGCTGTTCCAGTTCGGCATTTTGTAACTCTACCTCTCTGGCTTGTGTTTCTAACTGCTCTGCCTGTTGCTTAGTTTGTATTAAGAGCGTACGCGTTTCGTCAGCTTTTTGCGCTGAGAAAATAGAAGCCGATAGGGTTTCAACCGATTGCTTTAAGAAGGTCTGCTTGGTGTCATCAAACCACTCAGAACTTGCCAATTCAATCACCCCAACAAGGGTATCATTGTAAACCAACGGATAAGTGTAGGTATTGATGGGGGCTTCAGCGGTGGTTCCCGTCATGATTATCCCTTCAGAACGTGGCAAATGACGCAGTAAAATCGGCTGTCTGTCCACCGCGACCTGTCCAATGACCCCTTCACCTAGCTTAAATCTATCGCCTAGGCTTGAACGCTCAACAAACGCATGACTGCCCATCAATATCAAACGTTGATCAAAGGTATCGTAAAAATAAATCACCCCTTTACCCGCAGAAACATAACGCGCCACTACGGAAATGGCGGTTTGCATCAAGTCTTTGAAACTTTCCACCCGAGCTAAGTTTGATGAGAGATGCGCAACCCCTTCTTGAACCCATGCTTGATCATTTTTGATTTTATCGTAAGCCTGCAAACTCATGCCCAGTTGATTGCTCGCTTTTTTCAACACCTCATAATCACCGCGCATATCACTTTCCACACGCGCTAAGAAATCGCCTGCCGCCAAACGATCTAAATTCGTACCAATCTCACGCAGTACCCCTACGGTGGTGTTCATGGTATCGTTAATGCCATTGGTGATTTTACTAAAATCTCCAACATATTTGCTGGCATCAATACGCACATCCAGTGAACCCTTTTCTGCTGAAAGGTTCATCATGTTAGAGTCCACAATTAAGTTATTGAGCGTTGTTCCCAATAAATTCGTGGCTTGCTTGAGCTTAGAATAATCGCCGACCATATCAGAGGTAACTTGTGCCGAAAAATCTCCAGAGGATAAGCGGTCTAAATTGTTACCAATTTCGCGCAGAACGCCTACCGTGGTGCTCATGGTATCGTTAATACCATTGGTGATTTTACTGAAATCTCCCTTGTATTTTTTGGTATCAATACGAATATCCAAAGCACCCTTAGCCGCCGCTAAATTCATTAGGTTAGAATCGGCAATTAAATTATTGAGGTTATTGCCCAAACTGTTGATTGATTGCTTTAACTGTTGATAGTCACCGCGCATATCGGTATTCAACTGTGCTGAAAAATCCCCCGATGATAAACGATCTAAGCTACCGCTAACCTCTCGTAGTACCGTAGCAATTGACTCCATTCTGTCGTTGATCCCGTTGGTAATTTTACTAAAATCACCACGATAACGACTGGCATCAATGCGCACATCCAACTCGCCACGCACAGAGGCAAGGTTCATCAGATTACTGTCTTGGATTAACCAATTCAAATTCATACCCAAACGGTTGGTCGATTCTTGTAACAGTTGATAGTCCCCAAGCATATTGGTGGTGATTTGCGCTGTGAAATCACCTGCCGCCAACTTACCGATGGTTTGCCCTAGGTCACGTAAAACGTCAAGGTTGGTATCTAAGCTATCATTCACCATGCGCACAATGGTTAAATAGTCACCGCGCGAACGCCCTTCATCCATGCGTGTGTCTAAATTACCTTTTTTTACTGCTCGACTGACAGACTGAACATCCGATAACAACTGTGCCAACTGCTCTGCTTGTTGCGCTCGCTCACGCGTGAGATCAGCTAACTGACTCTGACGCTTCCACAACAAGCCAATCAACACGAGTATGCTGCTTCCCCACATAAACCACGTTAATAATGTCACATCCATACTACTTCTCCTTATT
>CAZLOM010000138.1:0-4369 GCA_964561185.1 uncultured Piscirickettsiaceae bacterium | reverse complement strand
CTCATGCTGGTGCCGTCCTTGTATATGCTACAGGTGTACGACCGTGTCATGATGAGTCGCAGTAATGAAACCCTGCTGATGCTCACCCTAATTGTGGTGTGGTTGTTTATTGTCATGGGATTGCTGGAGTATGTTCGCTCGGGGTTGATGATTCGCTTAGGTTCGCAATTGGATGCTAAGTTGAATACGCGTTTGTATTCGGCGATGGTGGCTCATGCGGTGTCAAAACCTGGGCAAGGAACGGCACAGCCTATGTCTGATCTGACCGCCATGCGTCAGTTTATGACGGGTAATGGTCTGTTTGCCTTCTTTGACGCGCCTTGGATGCCTGTTTATATTGCTGTCTTGTTTTTGTTCCACCCTCTGTTTGGTTGGTTTGCGGTTGGTGCAGGGGTGATATTGATTATCATCGCCATCATCAATGAGCGCACAACCAAAGCCTTGTTGGCAGAAGCCAATACCGCCAGTATCCGTTCTAATCAAACCATTGCAACGCAACTTCGCAGTGTCGAGGTGTTACAGGCAATGGGGATGTTGCCTGCCTTACGTGAGCGTTGGTTGGGCAAACATTTGCAGTTTCTCAAGTTTCAATCTGATGCTTCAGATAAAGCCGCCGTCTGGTCGAATGTGTCAAAAAATCTCCGCTTGATGTTCCAATCTTTGATTCTTGGGGTGGGTGCTTACTTGGCGGTACAAAATGAGATTACCGCTGGGATGTTGATTGCGGGTTCGATTATTATGGGTCGTGCTTTAGCACCGATTGATTTGATGATCGGCTCTTGGAAGCAATTTGGTGGCGCGAGAAGCGCGTTTGATCGCTTAAATGGGTTGTTGAACGAGTATCCAGAAAAAGATAAGAAGATGTCGTTACCAGCCCCTGTGGGCAGTTTGTCGGTTGAAGCCATTCACGTACTTCCTCCTGGTGGTAAACAGCCCTCCTTGAGCAATGTGACCTTCGCGCTCAACGCTGGTGAGGTGCTTGGGGTGATTGGTCCTAGTGCGGCAGGAAAATCTTCATTAGCAAGGGTGTTGATGGGGGTATGGCCAACAGCAAGCGGTAAGGTTCGCCTAGATGGGGCAGAATTGAACCATTATAACCGCGATGAGTTAGGTCCTTATATTGGCTACTTGCCACAAGATGTTGAGTTATTTGAAGGTACGATTGCTGAGAATATCGCGCGTTTTGGCGGGGTTAATGCTGACGAGGTGGTGAAAGCAGCAAAATTGGCTGGTGTTCACGAGATGGTGTTAAAACTGCCAGATGGCTATAACACACCTTTAGGTGCTGGCGGCATTTCCTTGTCGGGTGGTCAGCGTCAACGCATCGGCTTGGCGCGTGCTATGTACGGTAGTCCACGTTTTGTGGTGCTCGATGAACCCAATGCTAACCTTGATGATGCAGGTGAACGTGCCTTAGTTCAAGCCGTATTGAATTTCCGTCAAATGGGAACCACTGTGGTACTCATCACCCATCGTCCAGGCATTTTGGGCGTAACGGATAAAATTTTACTACTTACCGATGGACAAGTTCGCGCTTTTGGTCCTAGAGATGATGTGTTGCGTGCTTTGCAAGGACAGAATAAACCAGCAAACGCACCCGCTAACCCAACCGCTCAGGCAGGAGGTGCTGTATGAGTTCATTAAAATCCATTGCTACCTTAGAAAAGTCTGCGGTGCCAGCGCAAGAAGTCATTCTCGCTAAAGACGATGTGCTAACCGCACCAGCGGTAGAAGTTCCTGCCCCTAAGGTTAATCTTCCTTTAGATGATCGTCCTTTTCAGCGATTGGGGATGTTTGTCAGTGTGGTGATGCTGGGTGGTTTTGTGGCATGGGCTTCTTTTGCTCCCTTGAAGTCGGCTGTCGTTGCATCAGGTAAGATTGTGGTCGAGTCTCGCAATAAGGTGGTGCAACACCTTGATGGTGGTTTGGTTGCTGAGATCTATGTCAAAGAAGGTGATCTGGTTAAAAAAGGTCAGCCCTTATTGAAACTCTCAGAAGTGCAAATTCAGGCACAATTAGATATTATCAATAGCCAATTGTGGGAGGCTATGGCAAACCTTGCGCGATTGAATGCTGAGCGTGATGGCAAAGAAAAACTTGTCTTTTCTCCAGAGCTAGAGGCATTGAAACATGAGCCAAAAATGGCGCAGTATTTAGCAACACAGTTGGAGCTATTCAAGGTTCGTCGTCAGGCTTTCCATAGTGAACAGTCGGTATTGAAGGAGCGTGTCAATCAAACCAAAGAGCAGATGCAAGGGTTGGAAAAGGTGTTAGCGAGTGAGCGTACTCGCGCGGCTTCGCTCAGTCAAGATGTGAAGGATTGGCAAGTGCTTTATGAGCAACAGTTTGCCGATAAGGTTCGCCTGCGTGAAATGCAGCGTCAACTGAATGAGTTAGAAGGCAGTATGTCAGGTAAGCAATCAGATGTTGCGCGTCTGAAACAGTCAGTGACAGAAACCGAGCGGCAAATGATTCTGCGTCAGCAAGAGTATCTTAAAGAAGTGACCGATCAGATGCGCGAGGCGCAAGCCAGACAATCCGAAGCAGAAGCGAGACAGGGCGCGTTGAAAGATCAACTCAGTCGAGTGGATATTTTGTCGCCTGATGATGGTCGTGTGGTTGGATTTGATGTGGTGACGGTTGGCGCGGTGATTGAGCCTCGTCGTAGCATGATGGAGATTGTGCCAGCTGAGCAGGAGTTTGCTGTGCTTGGGCAGATGGATACCATGAGTGTTGATCAGGTTAGTGTTGGGCAACTGGCAGAAATCAAGTTCACGGCATTCAATACTAACTTCTTACCCGTCCTCTATGGTCAAGTGCAGTCTGTCAGTGCAGATGCGGTCATGGATGAAGCCACCAAAATGCCTTACTATAAGGTTAAGGTCATTCCAGATCCTACCGCGGTACAAGAGTTGGAAAAACACCAGTGGCAATTGGTGTCAGGGATGCCTGCAGACGTGTATATCATTACCAAAGAGCGTACCTTGATGAATTATATTCTGCGACCTATTCAGATGATGTTTATGCGTGCCTTTAACGAGGATGATGGGGTTGCACAATGAAATTAGTCCCTAAATTAAGTTTACTGGTGGTACTGCTTGGGCAAGGATTGTCTGTGCAGGCAATGACCCTATCAGAGGCCTATCAACTGGCGTTACAGCGTGATGCTCAGTTAGCTTCGGAAAGTGCAAAATTAGCGGCATCTGAACAGATGCCCATTCAAGCCAGAGCACAGTTATTGCCACAAGTCACTGCCTCTCTTGCAGGGCGTGATGAAAGCTATCAATTGCCAACCACCACAAAATCATTTAGTGAGCAAACCAATAACCGTAATGTTCAGCTCACACAAGCCGTGTTTAACCGTCAAGCATGGAAAGGATTGGCGCAGGCAGACTTGAAGTTAGATTACGCCAAGTTGCGTCAAGCTGGTGTGGTCAATGAGTTGGGGTTACGGGTAGCAGAGGCCTATTTGAATGCCTTGTTGGCACAAGAAAACAGAGGCTTATCTTTGCAGCAAGTGGAGAGTACGCAAAAACGCTTAGATCAGGTCACAGCGGCCTTAAAAATGGGCTATTCCACCAAGGTAGACCAGTTGAGTTTGACCGCGGAACTGGATGATGCTAAGGCGCGAGTCATGTCTGATGAACAACAGTTTGCCTTTTATCGTCAGAAACTCAAGGGCTTAATTGGTGAAGAGCCGCCAGAAGATTTCGTGATGCCTCATGTTGAGGTGGATCAGTTGATGCAAACCTTAGTCTTAGCGCAGCCTTGGTTGGATGACGTGAAGTCTTCTAATCCTTCGGTGCAAATGAACAAAATTGCGACTCAGGTTGCAGAGCAAGAAATCGAGGTGCGTCAATCCTCTTTTTATCCTACGATTAATGCAGGCGTTTCCTATAGCACGGCAGAAGGGGCAACCTATTTTGCCCAGAAGATGGATGATCGTATTGTCTTTGTGGAAATGAGAATGCCCTTATATCAAGGCGGTTATGATGCTTCACGGGTAACAGAGGGGCGAGCACTATTGAAGTCAGCGCAAGAGGATGTGCGCTATGCCGAGGTGCAGGCGGTTCAACAGGCACAAGAGCAGTTGTCTAACATGCGTGCCAATCAGAAAAAAGCAGAAGCCTTGCAACAGGCGATTGTGTCTGGTGAGAGTTATTTAGCCTCAGCAGAAGAGGGTTATCGCTTAGGGGTACGTGATATTACCGAAGTTTCTCGTGCCAAAGAGCGATTGTTTAACAATCGTCGAGACATGACGCGCACCACGATTGAGACTTTGAATAGTTTGATACAACTCTATGCTGTTGCTGGACGCTTGGATGATCGCACCATGACAGACATCAGTCAGTTTTTGTGGCGTTAAGCT
>CAZLOM010000137.1:0-4372 GCA_964561185.1 uncultured Piscirickettsiaceae bacterium | reverse complement strand
CTCAGTTGAGACAGGTTGTTGTGTGATCACCGAAATTTCAGGTCTAATCCATTGTGTGGTCATCAAAATTGAACTCATTTCACCGCTTACCACAGCTTCTTGTTTGAGCAGTGGCAGGATAAACTCAAAAGCGAGCACAGCTGGAATAATCTGTACTCGCTTGTCTTCTGCTAATGTTAACGCATCCAATCCCGCTTGTCGAGGGTGGTATTTGATGGCAACCTGTCGGTTTTGCGCTAAGAGATCAGCAATCTGTTTTTTGAGATTTGCTTGATAGTTAGGAAGTTTTTTTTGGTTGTTGGGGTGAGAAATGATGAGCACATCATCGATCTGCGATAGGCTGTCAGTGTCTAGTGCAAATTTCTGCATGATGTGCTGACTAAATGCTTGAACGAGATCACTCTTGAGCATTGCCGTTGTGATGGGGTGCATGATTTTTTGTTGCAGTGCAGGAACGGCTGATTCTGGTTTCAGTAACCATGCGTGTTCAATCCACCGTGAAGCTCCTACCGTTGAGGGTTCATCCCACCACAAGCCATATATCAGTTTTTTCAACAAAGCATTAATACCATCTTTAATGGGGTGGTGTGGACGACCTTTGTAGCTATATAACCCATCATCTAAATACCAACCTTGAGCAGGTTTTGTCTTTGATTGCAAGTGCATCGCGTATTGAAACTCAACACGGCGATCACTGCCAACAGCGATAATATCGGGTTGAAAGCGTCCAATTCCTTCCTTAATAAGCGCGAAGTTGTGTTTTCTTTCCCTGAGTTTATCAAGCCCTTTGGCTTTGCCTGTAAAGAGTTTGACTTGTTGAAAAGGAGCGTCAGACCAAGAGGATAATGCCTGAAAATAACGGTTTTCATCCACATCCAGCTGTTGATCAATCAACCACAACTCCGCGCTGTCAGTTGATTGACGAGTACCAGCAACCGCAAGACTGGTTAATAGGTTTAGTGGGGTAGAAGGAAGATAGAGGGTTTTAGTCATGACTAGCTTCACGAGTAACCATAATCAGTTGCTTATTCACAGCATAATGTTTAAGGTTGTTATAGATACTTTGCAATAATTGAAAGCCTGATAACGCGAGTGAGATATTATCCATACGTTCTTGAATATCAGACGGATATTCATGGGCAATAGTGTTTCGAATTTCTCTGAGTTTGTCCCACTGAGTAGAATGATCAATGATGCGTAATTTTTCCAATAGATGCAAAATATCTAGCATGGGAAGCGTGCCATCGGGAATCTCTTTGAGTGCCAATAAGACTTGGCGGAAGAGTTTTGCGCCGATTTTATCTTGGATTTTAATGTAGTTAAATAGGAAACTATTAACAATTCTTTGATTATTATAATCGTTAAACCAGTCTTGATTGATGTTAGCGGTTTGTAAGAGTGTAAAGTCAATGGTGCAACTGGCAAAGAGTTGATCAATTGAGTCGAATGTTGCGGTTAATGCTTCTGCCATAGTAACACTCCTGTTTGTCTGGCTAATTGATCAATCAAACGATCCGTGCCTTGGTCGATGATCACGTCTATTTTCTGTTCACCAATTAAGCGTTTTAAGGCGACTAAAAAATCAATTTTTTTCATGGCAATGGATTGCTTATCTTCTGGAATGAGATATAAATCTATGTCACCACCATGTTGCTGTTCGTCTGCTCGGCTACCAAATAGATAAACCTCACCATGACCAAATACTTGCGTAAAGGCATGTTGAATATGAGTGATTACTTGAGGCGATAGGCGAATCGTCTGCTCCATCAACACTTTTCCTTCCCAATATTAAAGCGATCATGTACCCAAAAATACTGTTCTGGGTAGGCTCTGACTTCTTGTTCTAAAATCTTCATCAATTCGGTTAATACCGCTTCATCGCTGAGGTCTTGGTAGGCTTGTGCGGGATGAAAGGTAAGTGCTAACTGATGATCTGGGGTTTGATGACAAGTGACTGGGATAATCGTTGAGTTTGTCATGCGAGCGATACGCGCAATGGATAGATGCGTCAGTGGTTTTTGTCCCATAAATGGAATCGGCACGCCACTGCTACGATTGCGCTGATCTGGTGCTAACCAGAGGGTTTGCTTGTTCTTGAGTAAGCGAATCATCTGTTTCACTTCTCGATTCGATACCGCACCAGCCGTCCAACGCGAACGAGCTTTTGCGCCATAACTTTCCAGTGTTTCATTATCCTGTGGACGATAGACAGGATGAACCTGACCTAATTGCCCGAGTAATAATCCCATGGCTTCTATATGCGCGTGATGAAACACACATAAGATTACGCCTTGTTTGCCAGCAACCGCTTGCCAATGATCTAACCCTGTTACGTTCGCTCGTTCAATCAGGCTTAGTGAAGACTTGTCAGATGAAAACCAAATCTTGATTAACTCAAAGAGACCTTCAGCCAAATGAGCAAAGTGTTGTTCTAACAGCCGATCTCGTTCGCTAGGTGACAACTCAGGAAAAACGAGACGCAGGTTTTCCCTGACAATACACACCCGCTTTCTCGCTAGCTTCAATAACAGCCAACCGACCCAACTCCCCAAGCGGGGATAGCTGGTGACGGGCAGTTTGGCGAGCAATCGCGCGATGAAGATCAACAACGGCATATCAGTGCATTAGATAGGTTTGTGACTAGGCGTGCTTTTCTAACCATTGTAAATAGGCTTTCACGCCTGTCGCAACATCTTGGAAAGATTTATCATAGCCTGCTTTTTTCAGATCACTCATGTCGGCTTGCGTGAAACTTTGATAACGTCCCTTGAGATGCTCAGGGAAATCAATGTATTCAATTTTGCCTTTGCCGTGATAGGCAATGACCGCCTCAGCCACTTCGCGGAAAGATTGTGCCTTACCTGTGCCGAGATTGTAGATACCACTGATGCCTGCTTGCCATGCCCACAGATTTACCTTGGCAATATCATCGACGTGAATAAAGTCACGTAACTGACCGCCTGCGACATAATTATCGTAAGCACCAAAGAGTTTTGGGTTTTCACCTGCAAGAATTTGTTGATTGAGGTGAAAGGCGACACTTGCCATGCTGCCTTTGTGTTGTTCACGAGGGCCATACACATTGAAATAACGAAAGCCAACAATCGGTGCTTTACTGCGGGGGAGTTGACGGCGCACAAACTGATCAAACAGCAGTTTAGAGTAGCCATAGACGTTCAAGGGTTTTTCATAGTCACTGTCCACCTTGAACACGGGACCATTGCCGTAAACGGAGGCCGAAGATGCGTAGAGAAACGGAATTTTATTGCGCTGACAGGCTTCTAACAACTCACAAGAGTAAGTGTAGTTATTGTCCATCATGTACTTGCCGTTCCATTCGGTGGTTGAGGAGCAAGCTCCTTGATGGAAGACAGCCTCAACCCCTAATAAGGCATGGGTGTCGTAGTTGAGGTGTTTGCGAAACTCATCCTTGTCGATATAATCGGTAATGTTACAATCGACCAAATTGCGAAACTTGGTACCGTCAGTGAGGTCATCAACAACGATAATGTCGGAGTAACCTTGTTCGTTGAGTTGTTTGACCAGATTACTGCCAATAAAGCCTGCGCCGCCTGTTACCAAAATCATCTGTTATGCTCTCCGTTCTGTTAGCAGTATGACAATTATTGCCATGGAATGGCGATATTTTACCTGATTATGGGGTATTTCGGGCGTGATTCGTGGTTATTGGTGGAGGAATTTGCTGAGGGCTTGATAACAGCTGGGTGTGGTTTTGCGTAATGTGTTGGGAGAGATGTCTGATGAAAGCAATGATTTTAGCTGCTGGGCGTGGAGAAAGAATGCGCCCGTTAACCGATGTAACACCTAAGCCTTTGTTAGGTGTGGGTGGAAAACCGCTTATTGTGTGGCATATCGAAGCCTTAGCGCGAGCTGGGGTGCATGAGATGGTGATCAATCATGCGTGGTTAGGTGAGCAGATTCCAGCTACCTTAGGGGATGGATCTCGTTGGGGCGTTAGTCTCGTCTATTCGGCTGAACATGAGTTAGGACTAGAAACGGGGGGCGGTATTTTCAATGCTCTGCCATTGCTTGGTGATCAACCCTTTATCTTAGTGAATGGTGATGTCTTTGCAGAGGTTGATTTTTCTCCCTTATTGTCGCTTGAGTTGGGTCATCGCTTGGCGCATTTATTATTGGTCGATAACCCTGAACACCACCCCCAAGGCGATTTCACCTTGCAGGCTGATGGGTTGGTGTCACCTGAGCCTCGTTTGACCTTTTCGGGGATTTCTGTCTTATCACCTAAGCTGTTTGTTGGCTGTCAGCAGGGCAAATTTCCCCTTGCGCCTTTGTTACGTCAGGCGATGCTACAAGGCTTGGTTTCTGGTGAAAAGCTATCCAGTCGCTGGGT
>CAZLOM010000136.1:0-4376 GCA_964561185.1 uncultured Piscirickettsiaceae bacterium | reverse complement strand
AATAATTAATTGATTTTATTTGAATTTTAGTTTTTAGCTTTACTTTTTTCTTTTAAGTCTTTAGTTTTGGGTTGTTTTTTGCTTTTAGTAGGTCATTCTTAATTTACGAATGATCCTACCATTATGTCTGACTTACTGCTACAAAGTGCCAACAGCATGAATATTTACCGTCGCGCCTTAGATGTGACGGGGAATAATATTGCTAACGTCAATACCGAAGGTTATTCGCGTACCCGTATTGCGGTGGTTGAAAACGCGCCTGATTTTAATGGAAAAACGGCTGTTGGTCAGGGCTCTCGTGCCGTTGATGTGTCGCGAGGCTATCAAAACTTTGTTGCCGAACAATTACAAAAAGCAACCTCTTACTTAAGCAAGTATGACACGATTGATGCACTATCTTCTCAGCTAAACCAGCTCTTTCCCAATGGTCAAAGTTTACTCGAAACAGGATTTGATCAGTATTTTGGTGCTTGGCAAACCTTAGCCAATGATCCAACCAATACCTCATCTAAAAGTGCCGTCTTGAGCAACCAGTCGAGTTTAGTGGATCGCATCAGCATTACCAATCAAAGCCTGCAAACCCTAGAAAAAGAGGTGAATAATAAGATCACTGATGCAGTGGACAAGATTAACAGCATTGCGCAAAAATTAGTGGATACCAGTTACAAATTGGCTAAAACGGGTAATGAAGATACACAAGCAAAACATAACCTACTCGATACACGCGATCAGTTAATGAAAGAACTGAACCAATTGGTTGACGCTAAACTGTTTGATCGTGGCAATGGCACCATGGAAATTTATATCAATGACACGCAAACGCCATTGATTACCGACAATCGTGCCATTAAGCTTCAAGCATTGCCTAATGAGTTCGCAAAAGGACTGAAAAAAAATACGCAATTAGGAATTTGGATGCAACAACCTGGAAGCGGTGAGATGCGTAACATTAGCCGTTTATCTGTTGGCGGAGAGCTGGCAGGATTGGTTGCCTTTCGTGATGGATTGCTGACTCAGGTACAGGATCAATTTGGTCTTGCTGGTGCTGGGGTAATGATTGCAAGTAATATGCTGCATCATCAAGGTGAGGATAGTTTTGGACAGACTGGGGGAGATTTGTTTTCTGCCAATGGACAGTCATCGGCTAATTTCTATACCGCCTTCGAGCAGATTGCCTACGCCAGTGAAAATAACCAAGGCAGTGCACAATTAAGCGTCAATTTGTATGGTGCCAATGCGGTAGCAGGCAACACATATGATGCGCGTTACCAACTCAATTCAGATTTAGGCGCATTGCAAGCACGAACCTACCTGCTCGAAAGAGACTTGTCCAGACCTTCTGGGTTTCGTCTGTCTGATCAACGAACAGGGGAAAACATCAATATTCTATCAGGGGATGCTAGTCTTGGTAATCCCTTGCAATTTGAAGGACTTGAAGTTGTTGTGAGTCAAGGAAACTTAGGTCAATATGATAAGTTTGAAATTCGTTTTGGCAGTGACGCGCTACAAAATGCTACCGCAAAGATCACTGATCCACAAAAACTGGCTTATCGTTCTGCTGGTTCTGGTGTGGGAGATAACACCATTGCGACCACCATTGCTAATTTAGATCAAAAGCTGTTTTTATTGTTCAATGAAGAAAGCCCTCGTAGCATTTCCCGACAAACTGCCTTACAAGTTGGGCAGTATTACAGTGCTAACCACTACTCACTGGAAGCGCAAAAAGTACTCAAGGATCAAATTCAGCAAGATAGAGATTCATCAGCTGGGGTAAATTTAGATGAAGAGGCACAAAATATGATACAGTATCAGGCAATGTATCAAGCCTCCGCAAAAGTGATGCAAGCCTCACGTAAATTGTTTGATTTACTCAGGTCAGTGATGTAGAAAGTATTAAGTAAGTATTCTGCTCATAGTGAGTATGCTGTATCAGTTAATGATGCGAGTAACAAAAATGACAAGCAATGATAACTCAAGTCATTGCATTAATTTAATGAGGATAAATAAGTGCTACTAATTAACTTCTTGAAACAAGCGAATATTAAAAAAAAGGTGCGCATGAGTCTTGCTTTGGTCACTGGATTGGTAGTAATTGGTGGCGTGATTGGACTAAACTACATGGATCGTTCTGTGCGTATGATTTGGCAGACAGATGTTAGCAAAAACATTGAGTTATCTAGTCGTTTAGAACTGCGTCATATCGAACCTAAGCTACAGGAAGTGATTGTGGCGATACAAAACTCATCGAGTTTTAAGGAGCTGTCTAAATCCCTGCGTAAAGAGCCAAACGAACCACAAGTTAAAAAAGAACTTGAACATTATTTGTCCGAAAACTTTACAGGCTCTTTCTTTACTCGAAATGTGTTGCGGGGGGTTGCAGTTCGTGTGCATGACACTCAATTCTCTACGCTAGCCATGGGCGTTGCCTTACGTAATTACCCTTCGGAAGCGATTTCACCACAGATGTATGCTCCTTTTAAGGAAGTCCTGTTAAAACGTGAGGGGAAAGAAAAATTGTCACCTCACGCCTTCTTGTATGCCGATGAGCAAAATCGTGCCATGTTATCTATGGTGATGCCTTTTGGTGGTTTGAAAGTTGTGGGATATATCGAATTACTGGTTGACCCATTGCATAATTTGAAAGCCTTAACGCAAAACATGGGATTACCTTTGCGCATCCAGCCCTTGCAAGGTGACGTTTATTTCCAGTCAGAAGATTGGTCGCCCTCTGATATGACATTGCTGGTTGAACGCCACTTGCATGATGATCAAAATAAACAATTTGCAACCGTGAGTGTGCTACAAAACTTGAGCGAATTTAGGGCAATGGTACATACTTTAGAATGGACAATTGGCTCTACCATGATGGTGATACTTGGGTTGTTGATGTTGTTGGTTGGCTTGGCGGTTGATCGTATGCTCAAACCTGTTGAGCAGATGCGCAATGCCATGGTTCTTGCCAGTCAAGGCAATTTCAGTGAGCGCGTAAAATCGAACGGTAATCGTGATGAAATAGGACAGATTAGTGATGAATTTAACCGACTCATGGATGCGTTACAACGAGCGATTAGCAGTGTTGCCTCTGCGCTGTCTGAGTTAGCACAAGGAAACATGTTGGTTCGTGTAACCTCTAATTATCCTCAACACTTAGAAAGTAATAATGATTTGGCAAGACTATGCAATATGACCAATGCCAGTTTAGATCGTCTGGCTTTATCTTTTGATGCGATTCGTCAAGGGGTTTCTGCAATTGAACAGGGTAAGTTTGACGTAAAACTCACCCCAAGCGCCGAAGTGCAAGGAGACTTTAGACAGATGGTGATGGCGATGCAATCGGCATTAACAGGTCTGAACAATGCCGTAAGCAATGTCGTTGACTTGTCCGCACAAATGTCAGATGGAAATTTTTCAGGACAAATTTCGATACCTTTAACAGGTATGTTAGACAAACTCAAACAAAATCTCAATACCAGTATGCGGAACGTTGATGGTGCATTAGGTGAAATTATTCGCGTGGCGAATGCCTTGAGTGAAGGAAATTTAGGGCATCAGGTGCAGGGAAATTATGGTGGAAGCTTGGGTAACTTAAAATCGGCTATTAACCATTCAGTGACTGAGTTATCGCAAACCGTACGAGGCATTACCTCTGTTGCGGCAACGGTTACCCGTATGACCAATGAGTTGAAAGCATCGAGTCGTGAATTAGCACACCGTGCGCAAGAGCAAGCGGCAGCTTTAGAAGAAACCTCTGCTTCTGTGGTAGAAATGGCATCGGGGGTGCAAGAGTCTGAAGCTAAGGCCAGTGGCGTAAGTAATCAGGTAACGAATTTATCTAAAAATGCCACTGAAGGTGAAGCGGTCATGCGTAATGCGATTGTTGCCATGCAGAGCATTCAAAGCGTGAGTTCACGCATTAACGACATTACGCAGTTGATCAATTCTATTTCCTTTCAAACCAATTTATTGGCATTGAATGCGGCTGTCGAAGCGGCACGTGCAGGTGAGCATGGTCGTGGGTTTGCCGTGGTTGCAGGCGAAGTGAGAGGCTTGGCACAGAAATCAGCCGCCGCCGCCCACGACATTAAAATGCTGATTGAGTCAAGTCATGATGAAATTGCTAAGGGTACACAACTGGTAAATGATTCTGGTAAAGTCTTTTCGGATATTATCTTTGGTGTGGTTACGGTAGAGCAGTTGGTGCAAGGCATTGCCCAAACAGCAGGGGAGCAAAATAAAAATGTGCGTGAAATGAATCAAGCCATTGCTCAGATTGACTCAGTCGGTCAACAAAATGCGGCCTTGGTTGAAGAAAATAGTGTAGCGGCAGATCAGCTCAGTGATGTTGCCAATGAACTGCGTCAGATGATGGCAAAGTT
>CAZLOM010000135.1:0-4393 GCA_964561185.1 uncultured Piscirickettsiaceae bacterium | reverse complement strand
CCGACTGTTCATAAATCATTACAATACTGGCAACAACATTTTCTTGATTGCTGGTATATTCATGAGCAATTTCATTCCGAATTTCACGCAATCTTAACCATTCTTGCCGAGTAACCAATCCCAATTCTTCTAAACGCGTTAACACGTCAAGAAAGGTTTTTTTCTTCACGTCTTCTTCTGACAGAATCAATACTGCTGGAAACAGCTTTTCACCCATCGAGTCTTGTAACTTAGAAAACCGAAAAATCAGTTGATCGATAAAACTTTTCTGCACATCATCTAACTGTTGATAAGCGTCTAACGTCAAGGGCATTATATTTTGCAAATACTGTTTTGCCGTTGTGATTTTTTGTACATGCTGATCACACTCATAAAGTTTTTCTTGCAAAGATGCGCGAATATCTTTACTCATAACTCAATGCCTGTACGCAATGCTTCTTGTTCAATTAAACGACTCGCATCCTCTGCAACGACAACATCAATTTTTTGATCACCGATACCAAGTTTAACAGCAACGAGAAAATCCAGTTTTTTCATCCGCAGGTTATCCTGTGTTTGAGGCACAATATACAAATCAATATCACCACCCACAGCTTGATCATCCACTCGACTACCGAACAACATCACCCGAGCAGTCATACCAAACACTTGATGAGCACAATCTTTAATGGTTTGAACTTCTTGAGGTGTTAAGCGCATAAAAACTAACCCAGCAACACCCGCGTTAACACTTCAATGACTTCTGCTTGCTGTTCATCGGTCAAGCCTGCATACATAGGGATTGAAATCGCTCGTTGATAATAGCGTTCGGCATTTGGGCATAAGCCCTGCTGAAAGCCTAGTCCTTGGTAATAGGGTTGCAAATAAACAGGCAGGTAATGCACATTAACACCAATGCCACTGGCTCGCAACGCATCAAAAACCTCACGTCTGGTTTTGGTGGTTTTGGTTTCGTCTATCTGAATGACATACAAATGCCACGCGGAGTTTGCACCCTCTGCTAATCGTGGCAGAATCATCGGCAGTTCTGCCAACCAAGTTTCATACTGTTTCACCAACTGACGACGACGTGTTAACCACACATCCAAATGTTGTAGCTGACTCAAACCCAATGCCGCCTGCATATCGGTCATGCGATAATTAAATCCAAGCAGTTGTTGCTCGTAATACCAACCGCCGACATCTGATTGCTCTAGCAGACTGGCATCACGGGTAATTCCATGACTTCTCAGCAATTGCATCTTCTGCGCCAATTCATCAGACTGAGTAAACGCCATACCACCCTCGGCAGTGGTAATAATTTTGACAGGATGAAAACTGAAAATGGTAATATCTGCCCAATGACCTGCACCCAATTTAATACCGTTGAGTTCAGCACCAATGGCATGTGAAGCATCATCAATCAGTGCAAAACCATATTGATCCGCTAAGGCACGCAAGCCTACCCAATCACAAGGCTGACCTGCAAAATCGACAGCAACGACAATTTTCGGCAATCTGCCACTTGTCTCGGCTTGTGCTAATTTTTCAGCCAATGCAGAAACAGACAGATTGTAGGTCACAGGATCAACATCCACAAAATCAACGCTGGCACCACAATATAAAGCACAATTACTACTGGCAACAAAGGTATTCGGTGTTGTCCAGAGTTGATCGCCCTCGCCCAAGCCTAAGGCTAAACAAGCGACATGCAAAGCAGAGGTTGCGCTGTTCATGGCAAGGGCGTGTTTCGCACCAACGTATTGCGCCATCGCCTGCTCGAAAGCTGGGACAGCAGGCCCTTGCGTGAGAAAATCAGACTGTAAGACAGCAGTAACGGCAGAAATGTCTGCCTGATCGATGCTTTGACGACCGTAGGGAATCATGCCATTGCCTTCGCATTAAACTCACGGATTTCTTCTGGTGTTAAGAAGTGTGGATTAGTACCTGAATGATACTCAAAGCCTTGCTGAACAGGCTTACCCTCTTCACCTAACGCATTGTGTAAGTAGTTGCGATCGCCACCATGGAATTTAATGGTTGGTGTAAGGACATAGTGATCAGAATATTCTACCGTAAGGTGTGAGTCATCTGCGGGACACATGATTTCGTGCAGTTTCTCACCGGGGCGAATGCCAACTTCTTTAATCGGCATATTGGGTGCCATGGCTGTGGCAAGGTCGGTAATTTTGATGGAAGGAATTTTAGGGACAAAAATCTCGCCACCCTGCATACGCACAAAGTTTTTCAAGACGAAATCGACACCCTCTTGCAGAGAAATCCAGAAACGCGTCATACGCACATCGGTAATTGGCAATGCTTCTGCACCATCAGCGATTTGTTTCTCAAAGAAAGGCACAACTGAACCACGAGAGCCCACCACATTACCATAGCGAACCACAGCAAATTGTGTTTTACGACCCCCTGCAATGTTATTCGCCGCGACAAACAACTTATCAGAGGCTAACTTGGTTGCACCGTAGAGATTGATGGGATTTGCCGCTTTGTCGGTTGAGAGCGCAATCACCTTTTCAACGTTATTTTCTAAGGCGGCATAAATGACGTTCTCTGCACCATGAATATTGGTGCGAATACATTCTGTTGGGTTATACTCTGCGGCTGGGACTTGCTTCAAGGCGGCGGCATGAATCACAAAATCCACGCCACGCATCGCCTGCACCATACGCTCTTTATCGCGTACATCGCCTAAGAAATAGCGCATGGCAGGATGATTAAATTCCTGTTGCATTTCAAATTGCTTAAGTTCATCTCGAGAGATAATGATCAATCGCTTAGGGGAAAAACGAGACAAGAGCGTTTTAACGTATTTTTTACCAAACGAGCCAGTACCGCCCGTGATCAGAATGCTTTTTCCGTCGAACATAGTGTGCGTCCAAATTGTGTGCTAGAAAGTCATGCTCAGTTGCCAACAGACAGGCTGAGACAAAATCGTTATTTTCGATGATTATACTCGTCTTTAATGGTAAAATATACCCATTTTTTGGTGATATTACCTTCTACTCAACCAGTAGATAATCCAATAAAAACCTTATAGCAAATAACAAACTAAAAAAATAATTATCTATAAAAATCAAATAACTGAACAACAAAAACTTAATTTCATCGTCCTATCACTGCAATTCAGGTAGCCTTTATATGACATTACGCGCTTTTCTTGGTAATAGTGTTTTTGCAAACTTGGTGTTTGTCCTCGTGATTGCCTTGGGCATTATGGCTTATCAACTCATGCCACGTCAGCAAGACCCCAACATCAATTTCAACTGGATTGTGATTGTCACCAACCTTCCAGGTGCCAGTGCCGAAGACATTGAACAACGCGTTACCCAACCTTTAGAAGATGCACTACGTAAAGTGTCAGATGTCAAATTCATTTCCAGCACCTCTCGCGTGGGCATCTCTAATATTTTGGTCCGCTTTAACAGCATGGATACGCGCACCTTTGATAAACGTGTGAATGATCTGCGACGTGAAATCCAGAACAAACGCAATGACCTCCCAACGGATATTATTGAGCCGAACATCTTAGAAATCACTACCGCCAACGCTTTCCCCACCGCAACCCTTGTCCTCAAGGGCAATGCCAATGACGAAACGCTTCGTGCCACAGGAAGTCTGTTGAAAAAAGAGCTGGAACGTCTTAAAGGCGTTGATCGTGTGGATACGATCGGCTTGGATGACCCAGAAGTACAAGTTCGCTTAGACATGCACGCCCTCGCTCAATATCACCTAACCCCCACGCAGGTTGCTGATCTGGTCGGTGCGCAATGGCGTGATTCTGCCGCGGGTAAGTTACTGATTGGTGGACAACAATGGTTGGTACGTCATATCGGTCAAAGCTCTGACCCCCAAGCTCTGGGACAATTGTTATTACCGACCAGTGAAGGTGATATTCCTTTGTCTAGCCTTGCCAGCATTGAACGTGCCCGTAAAGATTCAGCCCAGTTAGCCCGTTTTAATGGCGACGAAGCCATCATCATGGCGGTGATGAAAAAAGGGAACACGAACACCTTACAACTGGTCAATCGTTTGCAAGGCTTCATTGCTGAATTTAACCAAAATCATCAAGCAAAAGGGGTTGAACTTGTCCTTGCTGACGATCAAACCCTGCCCACACGAACCGCCATTGACACCATGGAAAGCAACGCCCTGCAAGGTCTAATTTTGGTACTGCTGGTCTCTTGGTTGTTCTTGGGATGGCGCATTGGTGTCTTGATCGCCTTGGGTATTCCTTTTTCATTGGCAGGTGCGTTCATTGTGCTTTATGTCACAGGCGAAACCCTCAACCTAACGGTATTATTGGGCGTGATTATCGCCTTAGGCATGCTGGTGGATGATGCGGTGGTGATTGTGGAAGCCATGGCGTGGCGCATTCGTCAAGGCATGGACAGCATGA
>CAZLOM010000134.1:2876-4397 GCA_964561185.1 uncultured Piscirickettsiaceae bacterium | reverse complement strand
GAGCCAGTGACAGAAGCCCCAACCTCTGTACCAACCCCAACCAATCCAGAGGAGGTGAATAATGCCGTGCAAGAAGCCGTTGCCAGCAGTCCAGAGGCGGCTTCAGCGGTTTCTTCAGTGACGAATACCGCAACTTCAGCCGCTTCGAGTTCAGGGTCATCAAGTGGTGGTAGTTCATCATCGAGTTCAGCGGCGATTTCAGCACCAGCAACAGGCGGTGGCTCTGGTGGATCATCTCCATCATTAGGTAGCCAATCTGCTGGGGGAGAGGCAGGTAGTTTCGGTGGCGGTGATGCAGGGGGAGATTCTGGTGGTTCATCAGGCGGTGATGATTCTAGCGGTAGTTCTGGTAGCGGTGGAAAATCAGGCGATAAAAAGTCAGATAAGAAGTCGGCTAAGGATGGCAAAGGTGAGGCAAAAGGCGACAAGAAGAAAGAGGATAAACCCGCACCAGCTTGTAAATAGTGGTGCTCGTTATCCTCTTGTTAGCAGATGGGCAAGTCTGTGCGAGGCAGTGCTTAAAACATGAGGGTTTGCAAGCGACGACGACCTTGCTTCACCAGTTCAGGTTGCGTGGGGTTGAGCATCTCAAAAATGGTCAACAAGCAAGACTTTGCCGCACCCTCACCAAAGGTTGGGTCTTGCTGAAAGAGTTGTAAATACATCTGAATTGCCGACTCGAACTGTCTGTCTAGTACCGCAAATGCCGCTAGCTGATACAAGCTCAGAGAATCCTTCGTATTTTCAGCCAGTTGGTGAGCCAATTGATCAGGAGATGGTGCGTCAGCAATAATGCTGACAAAGGTCAATAATTGACCCAAGGGCTTGCCTTCTTTGGAATCTTTTGCTTCTTGTCCCAAGGCATTGAACAGGTCTTTCGCCTGCGCATAGTCTCCTTGTTGGATAAAAATACTGACCAAGTCTAAATGAATTTTGTAATTATTGGGTTCTGCTTCGGCGGCTTGTTTGAGCAATTCAATGGCATCTGTCACCTTACCCTGTGCGAGGCTTTCTTTTGCCTGTACGCGCAAGTTGTCGGAAGGGCGAGGGGCGAGGTGTGGATCAATCATGGCGCGTAAGGCGGGTTCTGGTTGTGCACCCATTACGGTTTGCACTGCTGTGCCGTTCTTCATCAACAGGATGGTTGGCAGACTGCGCACCCCATATTGCTGTGCTAGGGCTTGTTCTTCATCACTATTCACCAAGGCGAGAATGAATCCACCCGCGTATTCAACCGCTAGTTTTTCAAGTAAGGGTTTAACGGTGCGACAAGGCGCACACCAAGGTGCCCAAAAATCAACAACCACAGGTTTTTGATGTGACAGTGCAACCAAGTCGGCAAAATTGCTTGCTGTTGCTTGAATAATAAAAGGAGAATCGCTCATTTATAGGGTTCCTTATGCTGATGATCACGAGTAAAAATCTTTCAAACCTTTTCCGATACTATGGGGTTGAAAGGCAGGAACTTCAAGGCTTGGCGCGGGAAATGCTGACTGGTCATGAAACACTTGGGTATAATGA
>CAZLOM010000134.1:0-2776 GCA_964561185.1 uncultured Piscirickettsiaceae bacterium | reverse complement strand
AGGATAAAAGTAAGATGAGGCTATTCAAGCAGATCATGGGAATGCTGGGCGTGATTTGGGTGGTGGTGACGGCTGTTTTTTGGCTACTTCATGCCGCACCTGGTGATCCCGTTGCCGTTATGCTTGGCGATAGTTTAGGTATGGATGAAGCCAGTGTGCGTGAGCGTTTGGGGTTGAGTGCGTCAGTGTGGGTACAGTATGGTCATTTTTTATGGGGTGTGGTGACGGGTAACTGGGGAACCTCCTTTTATTACCAAGAGCCTGTGCTAGATTTGATTTGGCAGAGATTGCCTGCAACCCTGTGGTTGACAGCATTAGCCATGACCATTGCCTTGCTGATTGCTATTCCCCTAGGCATTATCTCAGCGGTGAAGCGTGGGCAATGGCAAGATCAAGGTGCATTATTGATTGCCCTGCTGGGGATGTCCATTCCCAATTTTGTCCTTGGACCAATACTGATTATTGTCCTCGCGGTCGATTATGGTTGGTTTCCTGTGTCGGGAATGCAAGCCCCTTATTCGTGGGTGTTGCCATCCTTAACGCTAGGCACTGCCTTAGCCGCAATTTTGACGCGGATGTTACGCGCTTCATTGCTCGATGTCCTGCATGAAGACTATATTCGTACGGCGCGGGCAAAAGGCTGTTCTGCCAGTCGTGTGTTGTTTTTTCATGCGTTACGCAATGCGTTTTTGCCCGTGTTGACCCTCGTTGGTTTGCAAGTTGGTGCCTTATTGGGGGGCGCGGTGATTACGGAAACGGTATTTGATTGGCCGGGATTGGGCTTATTGTTGGTTGAGTCGATTCAACGGCGCGACTATCCTTTGGTGTTGGGCAGTATTTTGTTGGTGACGCTTTTTTATGTGACGGTGAATACGCTCCTTGAGATTCTTTATGTTCGCCTTGATCCGCGTATTGCTCAAGGGAGGACGCAGTGATGTGGTGGCAATGGTTGGTGTCTCTCTGGTCTTTTTGGATATTGGTGTTATGGGTCTTAATGGCATTGATCGCGCCCTTTTTGGGTGATCTGCCCAATCACATCAATCTGAATCAACTCTTGGCTTCACCCTATTTGGTGATGCCACTAGGGACGGATGAATTGGGACGAGAACTCTGGGCAAGGTTGATCGCTGGTGCACAAACCTCCGCCAGTGTGGCCTTGATTGTGATCGCCATTTCCGCAGGGGTAGGGACAGCCATTGGTATGTTGTCTGCTTATATTGGCGGTTGGTTTGATCATGCCATGCGCTGGATTATGGATGCCTTTTTGGCATTTCCACATCTGTTATTAGCCATTGCTTTGGCGGCAGTCTTAGGTCCAGGGATTGATAACCTCATTTTGGCGTTGAGTCTGGTTGGCTGGGTAGGCTATGCGCGGTTGGCGCGAGGACAGACACTCAGTTTGCGCTCACGTTATCACATTCAAGCGGCTAAAGCCTTAGGCGTTGCCAATCGTTGGATTTTACTGCGTCATATTTTCCCACTATTGCTTGCCCCTTTAGCCGTCGAAGCCACCTTTGGTATTGCGGGAACGGTCATTGCTGAAGCGGGCTTGTCCTTTTTGGGGCTGGGCGTTCAGCCACCGCAAGCCTCATGGGGGGCAATGATTCGTGAGGGCGCACGATTCCTGCTGTCAGCACCACATTTGGTCTTAGTGCCGGGGATCACCCTGATGCTGGTGGTAATAGCGGTGAATCGTTTGGGAGATCATTTACGGGATAGGTTAGATGTACGGAAATAGTCAAGCACAGGGCGTGCGTCAGTCGTTAGGCTGTTTGATGATTGGCATTGAAGGATTACAGCTTACGGATAGGGATCGACAAAGGTTATTGCATCCAGCGGTCGCAGGGGTGATTTTGTTTGCGCGTAATTACGCCAACCCAGAACAATTACATCAGTTGACGGGTGAAATTCATGCCTTGCGTCATCCACGATTATTGGTTGCCGTCGATCAGGAAGGTGGACGAGTACAACGCTTCAAAACTGAAGGTTTTACCCGTTTTGCTCCTGTGAGTCGTTTGGGAGAAGTTTACGATCAGCACCCACAACAGGCATTAGCCTTAGCACAAGCGTGGGGATGGTTATTGGCGAGTGAATTGGTGGCTTGCGGGGTTGATTTTGCGATGTCCCCCGTGCTGGATCTAGATCATGGACACAGTCAAGTCATTGGGGATCGCGCCTTTCATCACAATCCTCATGTGGTTTCGGTGTTGGCTGACAAGATGATGCAAGGTATGCAAAGCGCAGGAATGACGGCGGTTGCCAAGCATTTTCCCGGTCATGGTTATGCGACCGCCGATACCCACCTCGAAATGGCAGTAGATGAGCGTTCATTTGAGCAGATTCGTTTGTCCGATATGCAACCCTATCCTGCGTTAATTGCCAATCATCTGGGCGCAGTGATGGCGGCACACGTCATCTATCCGCAGATTGATCAACAGCCAGCAGGTTTGTCGTCTGTGTGGTTGCAGGCTATTTTGCGTCAAACTTTGGGGTTTCAAGGGGCGATCATCAGTGATGATTTGGGCATGCTGGCGGTTGCCAAATTGGCGCGTGCCGATCTGCTGGTGACGGCTTTTCGGCAAGCGGGTTGTGATTTGATCTTACTGTGCAATGATTGGCAACAAATAGACCAAGCCTTGGCAGGACTGTCAGGATATGTGGCTGACCCTGTGCAAGAAAGTCGTCTCATTCGGCTACATGCCAACCCTCGATGCGTACACCATCACCGCCTTATGCAATTACAACTCAGTAAAGATTGGTTACAAAGATTTAAGCA
>CAZLOM010000133.1:2390-4409 GCA_964561185.1 uncultured Piscirickettsiaceae bacterium | reverse complement strand
GAGACTGTATATTTTTCCATCAACCACATAGTCGATTTGTGCAAACTCATCAAACAGGGGATGCTCAAAACTCAGCATCATGTTGTGAATGACGGTGTCAGGAATGGATTTGTGTCCGCGTTGTGCGTTACGTTGATAGAGGGTATCATAATCAGCGACAAACAGTAGGGCGTGCGGTCGGTAATGCTCAGGCAGACGCTTGAGCCAATTCAGTCGGCTTTTGCGCGAAAGATTGGTCATGTCGATGAGAATAGGACGCTGTTGTTCGATGGCTTGTGTAAAGCTGTCATTGAGAGTCTGTTCAATTTTGGCAGAGATGTTTGCATCCGCGCTTTGTTTTTGCCATGCTTTGCGATAATTGGGTTCGTTGGTCACTTGGTGGAGCTGTTCGTCTCTGGAAATCAGCCTAAATCCTTTTGCCAGATAAGCGTCGCGGAAAGAACTTTTGCCAGCACCTGGTAAGCCGATAAAAAAGACAATGGGGATTGAGTTTTCATTGTGGGGTTGGCGTAATTGAAGGGGTTCAAATGCCTCGATTACCGCTGAAGACATGGCGAGCAGGTCTGCTTTTTGGTTGGTCGTTTTGGTAATCTGTCCTTGCATGTCATTCTGTATTTGCAAAATGAGCCTCTGCCAAAATTCAACACCAAACCCATGAAAAGCCTGTGCTATTTTAGTGACATCGTGTCGATCTTCTTTGTGAAACCAGTCCAGATAGAGGCTACCATGTAGCGCGACCAGTGCAAAAATGGTCAGCCGTTGCGTGAGAGACAAGGCTAAGGTTTTGTCTTGCAAAAGACCCCAACTCATCCATGCTGAAAGGGACTCATGTCCTCGAAAGAGCAAGCGTTGGCGATCATGTAGCGCGAACTTAGCACGAGGCTTGCCGATGTCGTGCAGAAGCGCAGTGAGCCCAACACAGACATCTTGAATCCCCGTCATGGCATAGCTTTGCGCAACCAGCATGGTATGTGACCAAACATCGCCTTCTAAATGCCACTTATTGAGATGTTGGGGATGATAATGATGATCACAGGATCGCATAGAGGCAACTAGGGTAGGGTGTTGTGTTTGCAACCACTCTACCCATTGTGCAACGCAGGTTGTTGGCGTTTGACAAACTGTGTGGATTGTCATTGGGATGGGACTATCCTAAAGGCTCACTTGACGCGGAAAGTAATACGTCCCTTGGTCAAGTCATAAGGCGTTAATTCAACTTTTACCTTATCACCTGCTAAAATACGGATGTAGTTTTTGCGCATTTTTCCTGAGATGTGCGCTAACACGCTATGACCATTTTCTAAGGTCACACGGAACATGGTGTTTGGCAGTACTTCGGTAACAGTGCCTTCAAATTCGATTACGTCTTCTTTACTCATGGTTGCTTGTATTTACCTAAATTATCTGAGAGATACAAACGTCTAGTTTAGCATAGCTTCGTCATAAAATGCGTGAAAACTGCACAGAAATAATAAAAGTTTCTAACCATTTTGAAGGATGGTGGTAAAATGAACACAAAAAATGACCATGATCATGATTCATCAATTTGTTGGGAGCAACTATGTTAGAGCAAAAACCTTATCTTGTACGTGCGATTTATGAGTGGATTGCGGACAGTGGCTATACACCCTATATGCAGGTGGCCGTGAACTATCCTGGCGTTGATGTGCCAGTAGGGTTTGATGATAAAGGCGTACTTGTGTTGAATGTCAGTCGTCAGGCGACCAATCAGTTAACGATGGCGAAAGATGGCATTAGCTTTGTTGCCAGATTTCGGGGGCAACCGATGGGGGTGACTGTGCCATATCCAGCCGTATTGGCGATATTTGCCAAGGAAAACGGTGAGGGCATGGGCTTTGATGTGCCAGAAGTACGTTTGCCTCCACAGTTATCGGTAGTTTCTTCCAATAAAGACAAGGAAGCAGATACACCAGATAACACTCAGAAATCAGCCTCAGCCGAACCCACGCAAAAGTCAGAAAAGCGTGATCGTAGTCATTTGCGTGTGGTGAAATAGTC
>CAZLOM010000133.1:0-2290 GCA_964561185.1 uncultured Piscirickettsiaceae bacterium | reverse complement strand
GTTTAGTGCATCAGTTCACACAGCAATTAACTTCAATGACCTGCTCTAGGGTTTCGATCTTGTCCATCACAGTGAGCCAATTGTAATGGTGTGGTAGTGATAGACTGAGGCTGATGCGCACACAGTTTTCTTGCTGATTCGGATGCGTGTGAAAATGACCGATCTTGATGCCTTGCTGAGTTAAACAGTTCACCAAGTCAGCGAGAAGATTCTCGCGCTCAATGGCAGTAATGTCTAGGCAGAGTTGGTCATCTAGGCGGTGATCTTCAGACCAACGCACTTTTAGGAGTCGTTGGTGATGCTCATTCGATAACTTGAGTAATTCAGGACAGGTCTGACGGTGGATGCGTAAGCCGTGTTGGCGAGTGAGTAAGCCAATAATGGCATCACCTTCCTGCGGTAAACAGCATTTGGCGAGATGCGCACTCACCCGTCCAACATCAGGCACAAAAATATCAGACAAGTTTTTGTGGGTTTGCGCTGGCTCTTGTGTGGGTAAGGTTGTGATCTTAGGATGAATGAAACTTTGTACCGCGGTTGATAATTGATCACCAGAGATTTTCCCTTGACCTATCTGTTCCGCTAGGGTTTTTTCGTGATCCACTTTGAAGGTGGTTTGGAGGTAGCTGATAAACTCAGCCCCCAAGCGAAAGCGACTTTTGAGTTTATCGAGTTGATCCTTGCCTTCCGCATAGTGTGCATCGGCATTGGCGCGATTAAAGTAATTGCGTACTTTATTGCGGGCGCGGTTGGTCGCTAAAAAACTTCCTGATAGCCAGTTAAGGCTAGGTCGGGCATTTTTTTGGGTCAAAATTTCGACTCTGTCGCCTGTTTTCAGTGGTTCATCTAAGGGGTTGATTTTACCGTTTACCAATGCCCCACGGCAGGCGTGTCCTAATTCGGTATGAATATTATAGGCAAAGTCTAAAGCGGTCGCGCCTTGGGTGAGTTTGAGCAGATCTCCTTTCGGCGAGAGTAGATAGACATAACGTCCTGCGAGTTCTTTTTCCCAAGCGTCAAAACTGAGTGCGTCTAGTTCTCCCGACAAACTGTTACGTAAGCCATTAACCAAGTTAGCCAGTGCTTCATCCTGCTCACTGCCTTCTTTGTAACGCCAGTGTGCGGCCACGCCTTCTTCCGCGAGCTGGTGCATCTCTTGCGTGCGGATTTGTACCTCGATGACCCAGCCTTTTGGACCAATCAAAATGGTGTGAATGCTTTGATAGCCATTGGCTTTCGGTCGGGCAATATAGTCATCAAATTCGCCCAAAATAGGCAGAAAGTGTTGATGTAAAATCCCTAAAATACGATAGCAATCCTCGATGCTTTCAGTGAGAATGCGTAGGGCATGTAAATCATATAATTGCTCAAAAGAGAGTGATTTTTTTTGCATCTTCTTATAGATGCTGTAAATATGTTTGGGGCGACCTGCAATGTCAGCCTGAATAGACTCGTCAGCAAGTAGGGTTTGAAAGCGAGCAATCATATCGGCAATATAGGTTTCACGCTCGATACGTTTACTGGCAAGTGCCTTGGCAATTTGTGCATAGTGATCGGGGTGAGACAAGCGAAAGGCAATGTCTTCCATTTCCCACTTCCATACCGATAATCCTAGGCGATTGGCGATGGGGGCGTAAATAGATTGTGTCAGCAGTGCAAGATGCTGTTGTTCTTCTGTGGATTTGGTTTTGAAGGCGCGTAATTCATGCAGGTGTATTGCCAAGGCACTGAGTAAAATCAAGGGCGATGACAGCAGTGATAGTAGCATTCGGCGGAAGGTTTCCCATTGCTCTGGGCTGTCAGGCAGGTGATCCGCAATGGTATGACGCTGTTTTTCCCAGTGAAGGAGTTTGTGTCTGACTCGTTGGGTTTTGTGATCCGCAGGCGCGTTAGCTTGCCAGTCGTTCAGTAGCTGAATGAGGGGCTTAGGTGCAGGCAAATCAATCAGTAGTGGGATAGCAGAGGCAAGTGCTTCGGGTAGCGGATGATCAGGATGAGTAAGCGAAATTTCCAGCGCGTTGAACATGGCAATACCTAGCGAGAACAATTGAATGAAGAGTTGAGTATGAATAGTAGCATATTCTGTTTTGCTAGGTAAGTGAGACGCATTAGTGCGCAGACACGGTTAATGCCGATGAGCAGTATTGGGGTGTTGTGTTGAAACGATTAACACCTCCCCAACACTTTGCAAGAAAATCACGCCATCACAACAAGCTAATATCCGAACTGCTTAAGCTGGGTTGCCCTTGTAGTGTCACCAGATGATAGCTAGGCAAGTTACCCGTGCCGT
>CAZLOM010000132.1:0-4581 GCA_964561185.1 uncultured Piscirickettsiaceae bacterium | reverse complement strand
TGTGTGCATGGTAGCGGTTTAACCTGAAAAAGGTCTCTTTTAAGAGACCTTTTTTTTGTGAATTTTTTATGAAATTTATATGAATTTTTTCATGTTCTGTGTAAAACATGAGTAAAAAATATTGATCATTTTGTGCTCGTTTTTGTTGTTGATCGTCAGAGCCGTTTCTTTGCTTTGCCTTTAACTATTCGCTCACACGGATGTCGTCAACGGATAACGGGTTTTGTGAGTATTTGTGAGGATTCAAAAAATAGATTTGCTATAGTGTAATGACTCTGGTCATTAGTGATGTGCAATGTTAACCATGGATAGCAGATGGGTTGACATTGTTCAATAGAAAATTATAAAAAAGGCTACATTATGGATATTCTAAATGTGTTTGTTTTAGCCATGCTTTTTACAGCGGTTGGCTATATTGTTTATTTGTTGGCGCGTCATTGGAGGTAGTCTAAAATGAGTCAGCAATATGTGTTATCTCCCGATACGGTGATTCTTTCAACCTCTGATTTACAGGGAAATATCCTTCATTATAATGAGGGATTTAGAGAAGCATCGGGTTATTCTGATGCTGAGTTGGTTGGCAAACCGCACAGTATGTTACGTCATCCTGATATGCCACGAGAGGCTTTTCAGGATTTATGGCAGACATTACAAGCAAAAAAAGCATGGCATGGGCTGGTTAAAAACAAACGCAAAAATGGTGATTTCTATTGGGTGAGTGCTAACGTCAGCCCTATTTTAACCAATGGAAGCGTTCAAGGTTATGTGTCTGTCCGTTATCCTGCAACGCAGACGCAGATAGCAACAGCTGAGCAATTATACGCGAATATTCGCTCGGGTCGTGTCCGAATGCCATGGACAAAAATAACGAATAGCCATAGCAAACTCATGATCATGGCAGGATTGCTGTCTATTTCACCCCTCATCTTATTGATTGATGGCGTGTTAAGTCACTCATTCACCCTAGCCAGCGCAGGATTTTTCGGTATGGGTGTCTTAGCCCTTGGTTTCTATCAACTCTCTCCATTGGTTCGTCCGTCTGTGACACAATTAAAAGAAATAGAGCAATTCGCTAATGGAGAACTGCGTCATCCGATCAGTGGTACTGATGAGTGGAGTTTCACGTTAAACATGATTCGCTCCAGACTTGCAGAATTAAATGCCAGAAATTATGACACCTTAAGGCAATCTGCCATGCTAACCACCGCGATGAACTCAGCAAGCACCAACCTTATGGTTGTAGATGATGCTTTTACCATTCTGAGTATCAATGCGTCATTAGAGCAGATGTTTCGTCGTTATGAGGGAGCTTTACAGACCACATTACCACAGTTTAAGGCAACTGAAATTGTGGGCAGTAGTATGGACTGCTTTCATCAACATCCTGAACATCAACGAGCCATGCTCTCTCAGCTTTCTAGCCCTTTTGTCACCACCCTACGGGTTGCAGGATTAATCATTCGCTTAACTGTGGTACCCATCATGCAATCAGGTAAAAAAATTGGTTATGTGGTGGAGTGGTTGGACAGAACCATGGAAGAAACCATTGTAGAAGATATTGAGAGTGTGGTTGCCTGTATGAGACGAGGTAACTTTGATCGACGTGTAACCGCACCAGCAGAAGGGAATCTGGCTGAAATCAAAAACAGTGTTAATGACGCACTCGCCAACCTAAGTGAAATTATTCAGTTAATGACGGATGTTGTCGGCAAGCAAGCCTTAGGTGATTTTACCAAACAATTAGAATCAAGTGTCTTTCAAGGGCAATTACATGACTTGAAAAATGCCATTAACTATTCCGCCAGTCGCGTCAAAAAATCGGTGAGTCATGCGGTTCAATCCTCATCATTGGTGACTGAGGCATCTGTTCAGGTTTCCCAAGGCGCGATGGATTTATCAGGTAGGGTACAACAACAAGCGGCGGCTTTAGAACAGACCTCTTCAACCATGCACCAAATAGCACTTGGTGTACAGTCTAATACGGCAAATGCCCATCGTGTGGCAGAGTTAGCGCATCAGGTTCAACATCAAACCAATGCAGGGGTTGATGTGATGAAACAAACCATTTCTGCCATGCAATCCATTTCAGAATCCAGTCATCGCATCGCTGACATCGTTACGATTATTGATGGTATTTCCTTTCAAACAAATTTGTTGGCATTGAACGCCGCTGTCGAGGCGGCTAGAGCAGGTGAGCATGGCAAAGGCTTTGCCGTTGTTGCCAGTGAAGTGAGGTCACTCGCCCAAAGATCGGCAAGTGCCGCACAGGATATTAAATCACTCATTGATGACAGCGTGCTTCGAATTGAGGCAGGTACTCAGTTAGCGGATAAGTCAGGGGACATGTTGAACGGCATTACCACAGCGATTGAGGAAGTCGCTTGTATGATTGAAGGCATTGCTTCGGCATCTAACCAACAGTCTAGCGGTATTCAACAGGTGCATAAAGCTATATCAGAGATTGATCGCGTAACGCAGGAAAATGCGGCCTTAGTTGAAGAAACTTCTGCGGCGGCAGACAGTCTCAAGCAAGAAGCAGAAGCATTGCGTGTCACCATGGCATTTTTCAAAACGTAACTCAAAATATAACTCAAAACACAACAGGAAAGACAATCATCTATCATGGCACACAAAGAGTTTATCTTAGCGGATGACTTAGTCATCTTATCGACTTCTGATCTTTCGGGTAATATCATTGATTATAACAGTGCATTCCGCTATGTTTCTGGTTACGATGATGCTGAACTCATGGGTAAATCACACGGCATTTTGCGTCATGCGGATATGCCAAAAGCTGTTTATCAATCCTTATGGTCAACCATTCAGGCGGGTAAACCTTGGTTTGGCGTGATTAAAAACAGACGTAAAAATGGTGATTTTTATTGGGTAAACGCGAATGTTACGCCCATTATTGAGCATCAAAAGATTTTAGGTTATTTATCGGTTCGTTATCCTGCCTCTCGCAGTCAGATATTATATGCGAGTGCTCTGTACGCCGACATCCAACAGGGAAAAGCCAGTTTTCCATCAGCAGTTACACGATACGCTTTAGAAAAGCCTTTGATTGCCTTTTCTGCCTTCTTAGCATCCTTACCCCTATTACAATCTACCTTATTACCCCTCGTGTCACTCGAGGTGCCTTGGTATTTTTCTATCCTGAGTCTATTGTCCTCTTTAGCAGGGATAGGCTATTTGGCTTATCGTGCTTTCAATCAGGTTCACCCTTCGTCAGTATTGGAACGGGCGGTTGAGGATATTGCCAACGGGCAATTCCGTCATCCCGTACCAGATAACTCCTATTGGGGCAATGCGTTAAACATGATCAGATCTCGCTTGGGAGAGGCTCATGCGCGTTTGTATGATACGGTCGAGAAAGAAACCAAAGCCAGATTGTTGGTTGAGCTCGCGCATGAACAGACGCAGTTTTTAAGCAATATGTCGCATGAGTTACGCACCCCGCTGATGGGGATGATGACAACCAGTCAACAACTGTGGCAAGGCTTGTCAGGCACTTCACATCGTCAACAAGCACAAATGCTTCATACCAGTAGTCATCAACTCTCCAATGTGATTTACAATTTGTTGGACTATACCTGCTTACAAACGGGTCAGCTACGCCTCAAGCCCAATGATTTTCGCTTGCAAAACTGGTTGTGCGCAGAGGTTTTATTGACCCACCTGCCAACGATCAAAGATAAGGAGTTAGGTTATCGACTGCTCGTGAAGGAAGGCATTCCTGTCATGCTACATGCAGATCAAGTTAGGTTGTCACAAGTCCTGAATAACCTATTGTCTAATGCGGTTAAGTTCACTGATACAGGTGAGATTGTGGTCACATTGCAAAGAGGTGAGGTGTACCATAACCAGTTGGTTGAGTTGAAAATCAGTGTGTCTGATACGGGGTGTGGGATGTCACGTGAGCAACTTTCTCGTTTGTTTTTGCCTTTTTCGCAGACACATCAATCAGAAAACACACAGGCGAAAGGGGCTGGTTTGGGCTTGGTCGTGACCAGACTGTTGGTGCAGATGATGCAGGGAGAAATAAGCATACAGTCGCAACCAGAAAAAGGGACGGTGGTTAATCTGTCTTTGTTGTTGCCTCAGGTTGGTGAAGCCGTCATGCCTAAACTGTCGAGAGATTTGCTGTTGGTGATCGACCAAAACTGTGGCGTTAAGGTATCGTCAGATAAACCTTTTGAAGGCATGCGTGTTGCCATTGTTGAAGATAATCTGATCAATCAGGCGGTGATCATTAGCTTGCTGAAAAAGCTGGGTATTGATCAGATAAAGGTGTTTAATCATGGGCGTGATTTTATTGAGTCAGCAGATCAGGCTGAGTTTGATGTGGTGCTGATTGATTGTTTGATGCCAGTCATGGATGGTTATGAAACCACCCGTCAATGGCGCAAGCGAGAGCTTGAAAAAAGGAATTACCATCGTCCCTTGCCCATCATTGCCTTAACCGCAAACGCGGTGATGGGCGATGAGGATGCCTGCTATGCGGCAGGCATGAATGATTACTTGACCAAGCCTGTTTCTCTGGAAATGCTCAGGTCTTGTTTGTTAAGGCATTGGTTGCCA
>CAZLOM010000131.1:0-4613 GCA_964561185.1 uncultured Piscirickettsiaceae bacterium | reverse complement strand
TGTGCCTATTATGACAACCTCATGAACCTTTAGCAAGCCTTTTGTGAAAAATAATTCTCCTTAACAAGGAGACAACTAGCTATTGTGTAAAATCTTGAAAACAAGCACAAGACCCTATCCATAACATGTCATTTTCCACGTCAATAATCGACAAGTGCCTAAAACACTCTGCGCATAATTTGCTATGATTAGAACGAAGATTAGAACGAATCATGTCATTATTGTCAACGTATCATTACCAATCTATCCGTTGCCATTCATCAAGAGAACACAGCCATGCTAACAGAAAAATTAGAACAGGTTCGAGCCAGAATCATACGAGCTTGCGAGCAAGCTAATCGAAACCCTCAAGACATCACCCTACTGGCCGTGAGTAAGTTTCATTCCGCCACGGACATTAGAGAACTCGCCAAAGCAGGACAGCTCGATTTTGGTGAAAACTATATACAAGAACTCCTGCTCAAGCAAAAGGAATTAGCAGAATTGGGTCTGCGTTGGCACTTTATTGGACCACTACAATCGAATAAATGTAAAGAGGTTGCCTGCTATGCCGATACCTTACACAGTTTAGACAGGGTTAAGTTGATAGAACCTTTAGCACGCTATCGTCCCGCGCACTTGCCTCCCTTAAAAATTTGCTTACAAATGAACATTGATGATGAAGAAAGCAAGTCGGGTATTAAAGACTGGAGCGAGTTGGTGAGCATTGCTGAGTCGGTATTAGACCATAAACAATTACTTTTGTGCGGACTGATGACCATCCCAAAAGCAACCCTCACACAAGAGGCACAACGCAAACCCTTTGCACAGCTACGCTCTTGGCGTGATCAGCTTGAAGCACAACTCAACATTTCCCTACCTGTGTTATCCATGGGCATGTCGGCTGATTTAGAGGCTGCCATTCAGGAGGGCGCGACAATTGTGCGCGTGGGGACAGATATTTTTGGCACGAGACCTCAAAAAGCCAATCAAAACTAAACCTAAATCAAACAAATAAAATAAATATTCAGTTACTATTAACAAAAAGCTACCGAATAGCTTCCGAAAGATTAGGCTCAAACCATCACAATACGTAAGGATATGAACTATGACCATTGCTCAAAAACTACTTTTCTCCTTCGGTGGTATATCACTAGTGCTCATGTTGGGCATGAGCAATGAAGTTAGAATGGCGTTAAGCTCTAAATCAGAGATGAATACCCTGTCTCAAATCGTTGATAGCGGTAAGTATGTGTCTGCTTTGGTGCATGAGATGCAAATTGAGCGTGGGATGACGGCTGGCTTTATCGCCTCTAAGGGAACAAAAGGCAAAGAGAGCATTGAAACACAGCGTAAAAAAGTGGATGATGCCTTTAATCGTTTGATGACTGTCTCGAAAACCAATCTACCTAGCTTACAAGTTAGCGAATTAACCGCCATGCTCGAGAGCAAGACACTCTTGATACAAAAGCGTCAGGAAGCACTGGAGTTGTCCATTTCTGCTCCTGATTGGATTTCTGCTTCTACTGCCATCATCAAACATGGTATTGATTTTATGAACAACAGCATTGAAGTGGCAGATATTGCACGCACCTCTCAAGCCTTAAGTTTATTGATTGTGGCTAAGGAGTTGGCAGGTCAAGAGCGTGCTACAGGTAATGCGGCATTTTCTGCTGGTAAGTTTGCCAATGCAACCGCTATGCAAAAATTTATCGCGCTAGGCTCTCAACGTAAGGCATTGCTAGAAGAATTTATTAAATTGGCTCCTGCGGCGCAAATCAATAGCCTCAAAGCACAGCAGAATAGTGACCTCTTTACTTTGTTAGCAAAAATGGAAAATGATGCGGTTGCCAAGAGCTTTGCAGGGCAAGCCTTGGAGACAGATCCAGCAGAATGGTTTGCCAAATCAACGCAACGCATCAACTACTTCAAAGAATTAGAGGATGCGTTACAACAAGACATTCAAGCCATGGCATCGCAAGAGGTCGCTAATGCTGGCATCACCGTGTGGACGATGATTGCCTTGGTTCTTTTATTAGTCAGCATGGTAACTTGGTTATATATCTCGGTTGTTCACAAAGGCATTCGTGATCCGTTGAACAACATGGTGGAACGCATCCGCCAAATTGCGACCTCAAGTCGTTTCAATGAGCGCGTTATATATGATGCCCAAGATGAGATTGGCGATACGGCTCGTGCCTTGAATTTATTACTAGGGAATTTAGAACATTCCATCAATGAAGCCAACAAAGTGGTTGGTGCTATTGCCCGTGCGGATTTTCAGCAACGCATGACGGGGCAATATGTGGGCGATTTAGAGGTCTTAAAGCAAGGGGTTAATGGATCCGCCGAATCGGTTGCTTTTATGATCAAAGAGTTAGAAAAAGTCATGAATGGCTTACACCAAGGTAAGTTTGATGTGACCATGGACACAAAAGTACCCAAAGCCTTCCGAGATCTGGTTGAAGTTGCGTTGCAACGTATGGCGGCAATCATCACTGAGATGAATCAGGTGATGCTTGAAATGAGTCAGGGACATTTTAACGTGCGCATTCGAGCAGATGCTTCTGGTGCCTTGTTGGAAATGAAAGAGCGCGTTAATGCTTCAATGAATGACATTACCGAAGCAGTGAACCTCATGAGCGAAGTGGTCGGTGCGCAAGCCATGGGTGATTTAACACATGAATTGGCTTCTGGTGTTTTCAAAGGACAGCTTCATGACCTAAAAAATGCAATTAACTATTCTGGTACTAAGGTGAAAGAAGTGGTTGCAGACATGATCGAGGCTTCTCAGGTGGTGAGTCAAGCGGCAGGTCAGGTATCTCAAGGGGCGAGTGACTTATCTTCTCGCGTACAGGAGCAAGCGGCGGCGTTGGAGCAAACCAGTGCCACCATGACTGAAATGACGGTAGCAGTGCAAACCAATACCGCAAATGCAAAACGCGTGGCAGAGCTTGCAAATCAGGTTAAAAGTCAGTCTAGTCAAGGGGTTGCGGTAATGCAACAAACCATTACTGCCATGCAGTCTATCCAAGAGTCTAGCCATAAAATCAATGACATTGTTACTTTGATTGATGGCATCGCTTTCCAAACCAATTTACTGGCACTGAATGCGGCAGTAGAAGCGGCTCGCGCTGGTGAGCATGGTCGTGGGTTTGCGGTGGTGGCTGGTGAAGTCAGAGCCTTAGCGCAAAAATCTGCCTCAGCGGCAAAAGATATTAAGGATTTAATTACCGAAAGCGTGCATCGCATTGAAACAGGTACACAACTTGCCGATAAGTCAGGTGAAATGCTCAATGGGATTACAGGCTCTATCGAACAGGTTGCGACCATGATTGAAGAGATTGCGGTTGCTTCATCTGAACAGTCAACGGGCATTAGCCAAGTACATCTGGCGATGAATAACATTGACCGTGTGACGCAAGAAAATGCCGCTTTGGTGGAAGAAACAACAGCCGCTTCAGAAAGCCTGAATCATGAAGCACATAAACTGCGCGAAAACATGGCATTCTTCAAAACAGGACACATACAGCAAAGAAAGCCAAACTTGATTAGCAAATCATGATCGGCTAAGATGCAAAAGGTTTCTCATTAAGCGACTAAGTTAAGCTACTAAAGGATGACTATGAAAGTACTGGTTACAGGTGCCGCAGGGTTTATTGGTTCACACGTTTCGCATATTTTATTAGATCGTGGGGATACGGTTGTTGGTTTAGACAATATCAATGACTATTATGATGTCAATCTTAAATTGGCTCGCTTGGCTCGCTTGGAAGCCAAGCCCAACTTTAGCATTGCGAAAATTGATCTCGCCGATCGCTCCGCGATGGAAGCCTTATTTGCGCAAGAAAAATTTGACAAGGTCGTTCATCTTGCGGCGCAGGCTGGTGTTCGTTACTCTATTGAGAATCCTCATGTTTATGTGGACAGCAACATCACGGGATTTTTACATATCTTAGAAGGCTGTCGTCATCATCAAGTGCAACACTTGGTTTATGCCAGCACCAGCTCCATCTATGGAGCGAATGAGGCAATGCCCTTCTCTGAGCATAATTCAGCCAATCACCCATTGACCCTTTATGCGGCAACGAAAAAAGCCAATGAGTTAATGGCGCATAGCTATTCTAATATCTTTAATCTGCCAACCACAGGGTTGCGCTTCTTTACGGTGTATGGTCCTTGGGGTCGTCCTGATATGGCGTTGTTCTTGTTTGCCAAAAACATTATTGAAGGCAAGCCGATCAACGTGTTCAATCATGGCAATCATACGCGCGACTTTACCTTTGTGGATGATATCGCCAATGGCGTGGTGGCGGCACTCGATCATAATGCGCAACCCAATCTACAGTGGGATGCGATGAATCCAGACCCAGCAACCAGCAAAGTACCTTGGCGTGTGTATAACATTGGTAACAATCAGCCTGTCAAACTCATGCGCTATATTGAAGTATTAGAAGAATGCTTAGGTAAAAAAGCAGAACTTAATCTGCTTCCTTTACAACCTGGTGATGTGCCTGATACCTTTGCCAATGTTGAGAATTTGGTCAAAGATGTTGGTTATAAGCCAGCCACGCCCGTTGAAGAAGGCGTGCGCCGATTTGTGGACTGGTATCGCGCTTATTATCAGGTGTGAT
>CAZLOM010000130.1:0-4616 GCA_964561185.1 uncultured Piscirickettsiaceae bacterium | reverse complement strand
TAGAAATGGGCATTTCCGCTGAGGAAATCGCTAAACGCTTTGGAATCCCTTTGGCGGTGTTGAGACAGCAATAAGCTGAACCCCCGCATTGCGGGGGTTCACTAGCAGAAAGCAGGAATCCTCACCTCTAATCGGTCGCCAGCTTGGCATGAATTTGGGCAATGCGATCTTCCAACTGGGCATAACTCTCAGCCGTCAGGTTGATATGCCCCAACTTACGCCCTTCACGCGGGGCTTTGTCGTACAAATGCACCTCGACGTGTGGCACGCTCAGGGTTGATTGCCAGTTACCGAGCTCACCAATCAGGTTAATCATCGCACTGGCAGGCACAGAGGCATTAGCATCACCCAAAGGCAAGCCCAACAAAGCACGGCAATGATTCTCAAACTGATCCGTCCATGCCCCATCTTGACTCCAATGCCCAGAGTTATGCACCCTTGGTGCCATTTCATTGGCAACCAAACCCTCTGCCGTATCAAACAACTCTAAGGCAAGCACGCCAACATAATTGAGCGACTGCATCACAGAAGCAATAGCCTTCTGCGCTTGCTCGCTGAGCTTTTCAGACAGATTTGGTGCAGGTGCCACGGTGAGGCGCAAAATACCCTCTGTATGTGTATTTTCGACTAAGGGATAAAACACAATATCACCGTCCATTGACCGCACCGCGATAATCGACAACTCACGACTAAAGGTCACGAAACCTTCTAAGATAAGCTCACGATTGCCAATTTTGTCCCACGCAGACATCACATCAGCCGAGGAGCGTAAAACGACCTGACCTTTGCCGTCATAGCCTTCTGTGGTGGTTTTTAAAACCGCAGGCAGACCAATCTCTGCTACTGCCTGTTCCAACTCTGCAAAGGTGTTCACAATCGCAAAGGGTGCGGTCGCAATGCCCAACTGGCGAAATAAATTCTTTTCACGACCACGATGCTGGGCAGTAAACAAGGCTTGAGCATTCGGCAGAACAGGCTTACGCTGACCAATATATTCAACAAGAACCGTAGGCGTATTTTCTGACTCAAAAGTCACCACATCTACATCTGCAATAAAGGATTCTAATTCCTCGCGACTGTAACAACGCCCGAGCGTATGTGCCGTAGTCGCAGGCACATCTTCATAAAAGGCAAATTTCGCCCCTAATCGCGTCCCTGCTAGAGCAAGCATTCTGCCCAACTGCCCTGCACCAATCACCCCAATGGTTGGGCCAACACTCATGATGAGACTACCTTTACTGTTTCAGAAACGGAATCGGTTTGTGCTTGACGGAAATCAATCACCTTTTGCGTTAACTCAGGATCAAACACAGCCAATATCTGTGCCGCCAAAATGGCGGCATTTTTCGCGCCAGCCTCACCAATCGCTAAGGTTCCAACAGGAATCCCACCCGGCATTTGTACAATCGACAACAAGGAATCCAACCCTGACAAAGCACGCGACTGCACAGGAACCCCTAACACAGGCAAATGCGTCATGCTGGCAACCATTCCTGGTAAGTGCGCCGCACCACCTGCCCCTGCAATAATGACTTGAATCCCACGTTGATGCGCCGTTTTCGCATAGTCAACCAAACGATCTGGCGTACGATGTGCTGATACAATCTTGGCTTCATATGACACGCCAAGTTGAGCCAAAATATCAGCGGCTTTTTCCATTGTCGGCCAATCTGATTGCGACCCCATAATAATTCCAACACGGACACTGCCCGCCTTTACTACTTCTGCCATAACGATGATCACTTGTGAGCTAAAAAGAAGCATTATATGAATTACTGACGCAGGTGCAATCAAAACCGAACATAATTGCACAATTCTCTGATCACTGCTGAGATCATCTCTGACAAAAAATGTCTTTTCTCAACCCAAATACGCAAAAATTTGCTTTGAAAGCCTTAGATCGCTAAAAACAGGCACAAAATTCGCTTTAATATAATAAAATTACTTTTTTGTTCATAATTAGTGCAAAAATTCATTAAAATGACAAAATAGATTACTTTTTTGCACCAAAATAAAACCTAAACTGGTTAGGAGGGTATCATGGAATATAAGGGTATGACACTGAATGATGAAGTCGGTGATTTTATTCGTTACATGCCACAGGTTGATGCTTACCATGACGAGCTGATTCGCTTGCAAGCCGTTTGGGATAACCTGACCCTATTGGGGCAACTCTCAGGGGTTGGCAATGAAATGGGCAATACCCGTAATGCGTTTTTTGAACTCAGTCAAGGCTTAATGAACCATTTGGGCGCAGAATACTTACAAAGAGTCAAAGACGTGTTGCGCATGAAAGGTACGGTTGCTGTCGAAATGATGCAACGCAATTTGTTTGAGCGTACTGCTGACATTGGCTTCTTAGCCACTGACGACCGCATTCGTGACTATATGCAACAAATTCCAAGCCTGATGCACCGTTATGGTGAAGATGCCAAGCAGAAGCGAGAATACTTGAACCAAGAAATGCTCCGTCATCTGCATGAATATGTCGCTAAATATTCGGTTTATAATAATGTCCTCCTCCTGTCTCCCGAAGGTCAGCTACTACTCGCCCTACACCCAACAGCTATGCAACAGAGCAGTGACCCGCTGATCAAAGAGGCGTTACTCACCGCTGAACCCTACGTGGAAATTTTTCGCCCCAGTGATTTATTACCACAGGTTGCACAAGCACATATTTATGCCTATCGCATTACCGATCATGCAGATGAACCTCTTGGCGTGTTGTGTTTGTGCTTTAACTTCCATGATGAATGTGAGCGTATTTTTGCGGAACTTGATGATGGCGACTGGTCAGTCATGACCCTGATGGATGCCACAGGCAAAATCATCGCCAGCCACGACCCCATCCAAGTCCCTTTGGGCGTACAAATGCCATTACATCCCTGTGGTGAAGTGATGGTCGAACGCTTTGCGGGCAGACGCTACCTCACCGTTACCTGCGAAGGTAAAGGCTATCAAGGCTATACAGGTCAAGGTTGGCTAGGTCATGTCATGATTCCCATTGAAGGTGCTTTTGAGACGCAAGCCCATCAAACCACCAACCTACACGATTTACACGGACTCAACATCTTTTCTGAAACCCTCATGCACATTCCACACGCTGCCGATCAAATTCAGGAGGGGCTAAACCGTTCGGTATGGAATGGTAGTGTACGCCAATCACGCAAAGAAAGTGACTCAGCGTTTGCACGTGCGTTATTGTGGGAAGTGAGTCAAACGGGGATTAAAACAAAAACCGTTTTCTCTAGCGCGATCAATGATCTCTATCAAACTGTCCTAGGTGCAACCCTAGACAACAACCGTTTCCTCGCTTCGCTCGCGGTCAATATCATGGATCGAAACCTCTATGAGCGGGCAAATGATTGCCGTTGGTGGGCGTTAACCTCTGCATTCCGTCAAGGATTGAGCAAAGATAGTCTATCCACTGAGGCGCAAAACCATCTGCATCAGATTTTGTCTTACATCAACCAACTCTATACGGTTTACACGGGAATCGTTTTGTATGATGCGCAAGGTCGTGTGGTAGCTGTTTCTACCGATGACTTACAAAGCTGGGTTGGGCGTGTGTTGGTAGAACCATGGGTAAGCAAAAGTCTTGCCCTAACCCACAGTCAGGAATATGTCATTTCTGACTTCACTGCAACCCCCTTATATCATCATAAACCGACCTACGTCTATGCCGCCGCGGTGATGCACTGTGATGATATTAGCCAAGTGGTGGGCGGTATTGGGGTTATTTTTGACAGTGAACCACAATTCAAAGCCATGCTTTCTGATTCACTGCCTGCGGGTTTGGGAGACAGCGTTTTTGGTATTTTTTATGATGAACATCAAACCCTCATTGCCACCACGCGTGATGATTGGCGTGCAGGACATAGCTTGGTCATTGACTTACAAAGCATTCAACGTCAAGGAACTGGCATTATCAATTGCCATGATGGGCGTTATGCCGTGGGTATCGCTGAAGTTTCAGGCTATCGTGAATACATGGGTCGCCATCGGGTTTATGGGGCGATCTTTTGTCGTGTTGGCGGTGTCACCGACAAAACACATTTGACGAAACCCTCTGCTAAAGCCCTCAATGATTTTGGCTATAGCAATGAGATGATCGAGGTCGCTACCTTTGCTGTGGGTGGTCAACTGTTTGGCATACGTGCTGAACACGTGCTAGAAGCCGTTGATGTCACCACCATGATTCACATTCCCGTGCCTGATTCCTTTTTGCATGGCTATGTGAAATACCATGACAAACCCGTTCCCGTTTTAGACTTATCGAGCTATCTCGCCAGTAAATTGCATTGCAAAACACAAGCGATTATTGCTGAATATGACAAGATGCGCTTTGCCATTTTGGTCGATGAACTGGTCAGTATTCCACGTATTCCAACGGACATGATTGTGCCAATCGAGTTGCATAAGGAAGACCATCTGATTGATTGCTTAATCAGTCGTCCCTCAGAGAAAGGCAGTGATCTGTTGATGCTGATTTCACCGCGCCGTATCCGCACACTCATGGCAACAGGCAAGGTAACGCTAGAATCTCCTTTGCCAAGCACCCCCTAACACAGAACACCTCTAAATCCCCATCATTCCCGCGAAAGCGGGAATCTATC
>CAZLOM010000129.1:0-4621 GCA_964561185.1 uncultured Piscirickettsiaceae bacterium | reverse complement strand
TATTGACACTGCGCTGCCAACTGACGAATTAAGTCACCCAAACTCAACACATAATCAGCAACCGACTGACTGGTCATTTGCATTTTGAGCGAAATATTTCTCTGCCACAACAGGTGACGACTCTTTTCATCCCTTGTTTGGCAAACCGCTTGTAATTGAACTTCTCCGCCTAATTGTCCATCAAGCTGAACAATATCAACGGAACGAACCTCTTTAGTGATCACCTGAGCCACACTGGGATAAGCATAAAAGAGCTGATCAGGTGAACGTTTTTGCCACTCATCAATCAACAATTGCTGTATTTCTTCTTGTAATCGTCCTGCCCACTGCTCCTGTTCCGCAAAAATCAACTCAGCTGAAGAAGCGCGAAACACCAATTGTGGACGATTCAACAATTTTGGCAACACGACACTAGCAACCCCGACATAACCCTGAGCTTGTGCAGGCGTTACAGCCAAGGTGCGCCCATTCTGTAACGCATAATAATGCGTCTGTGTAGAAGTGACACAAGCAGATATGCCTAAAAATAAGCCCAAACCACCCACAGTCAATAGCTTTTTTTTGATCATTTACACGCTCCCTTATCAGACTGTATCGTCAATTCACAGAGATACTTTAGCCCTTATTGACCTAAAAATTAACCCTTATCACACATTTTACGAACTTTTTTCACCAGATTCCTTGAAAAACAAGCGATGCAATCACATATAACACACAACAAGACAAATCAGTCTTAGCTGTGATTTAACCGCTCGTTTAACCTCATTAGGAGAAAAACTCAGTGAAAACAACCGAAACCTACGGCTTCCAAACAGAAGTCAAGCAATTATTACAACTGATGATTCACGCGCTTTATTCCAATAAAGAAATTTTTGTACGTGAGTTGGTATCAAACGCCTCTGATGCCTTGGATAAGTTACGCTTTTTGGCCGTTAAAGATGACAGCCTTGTGGCGACAGACAGCACCTTGCGTATCGAGTTAGAAGTAGATAAAGAAGCTGGTAAGCTGATCATCCGTGATAACGGTGTGGGGATGTCGAAAGAAGAAGTCATCCAAAACCTTGGCACGATTGCGAACTCTGGTACTAAGCGTTTCCTAGAGGCGATGGAATCAGCACAACAAAAAGATGCTAACCTTATTGGTCAATTCGGGGTTGGCTTCTACTCTGCATTTATGGTTGCAAGTGAAGTGACTGTGCGTACTCGTCGTGCAGGTTCTCCAGCGGATGAAGGGGTTGAATGGACTTCTACAGGGGAAGGCGAATACAACATTACGCCTGCAAACATCGAACGTCGTGGTACAGAAATCATTCTGACCCTTAAAGAAGAGTCAAAAGAATTTGCCGATAACTGGAAAATCCGTAGCATTCTGAAGAAATATTCAGAGCATATCGCTTTCCCGATCATGCTACCGAAAGAAGCTGTGCCAGCTGAAGAGGAAGATGAAAGCGTTGTGGCAACTGAGACAGAATGGGAACAGGTTAATGATGCAACGGCGTTGTGGCAAAAATCTAAATCTGAAATCAGCGAAGAAGAATACGAGGCTTTCTATAAAAGCATCAGTCACGATTGGCAAAAGCCATTAACCCATTTGCATAACAAGGTAGAAGGTAACTTAGAATACACCACCCTACTCTATGTGCCAGAACAAGCCCCATTTGACTTGTGGGATCGTGACCGTCGTTACGGTGTGAAATTGTTCGTCAAGCGCGTGTTCATTATGGACGATGCCGAGCATTTACTGCCGTCTTGGTTACGCTTCGTACGTGGTGTCGTTGACTCTGCTGATTTACCCTTGAACGTATCGCGTGAAATTCTACAAAGCAATGCCGTTGTTGACAAGATTCGTTCAGCAACCGTTAAGCGTATCATTGATCACCTTGCTTATATGGGCAATGAAGAAAAAGAAAATTACGCGAAATTCTGGTCTGCTTTTGGTCAGGTGATGAAAGAAGGCGTGATGGATGATCACAACAACCGTGAAAAAATTGCGGGCTTATTGCGTTTCTCTAGCACCACTTCTGATGAGCAAAGCGTGTCTTTGGCTGACTATGTGTCAAGAATGCCAGAAGATCAAAAGGATATTTACTTCATCACTGCTGATACCCTCACAGCCGCTAAGGGTAGCCCTCACCTAGAAGCCTTCCGCAAAAAAGGTTGGGAAGTAATCTTGATGACTGACCGTATTGATGAATGGTTAATTCAACACTTGACTGAGTTTGATAGTAAATCCTTAAAAGCAGTTAATCGTACTGACTTGTCAGAAGTGATGGGTGATGAAAAACCAGAAGTATCAGAAGCACAAGAAGGTATCTTACAGCGTTTGAAAGAGGCGTTAGGTGAACAGGTTTCTGATGTGAAAGCCTCGGCGCGTTTGGTTGACTCTCCAGCCTGTTTGGTGTTGAATGGTGCTGATGTAGCACCACATTTGGCAAAAATCATGGCACAACTTGGTCAAGCGGTTCCCGAAAATCACCCTGTGTTAGAGGTAAACTTAAATCACGCCATTGTAAATCGCATCAGCAATGCCAGTGATGATAGCTTCGCTGACTGGGCAATGTTCTTGTTAGATCAAGCAAAAGTGGCTGAAGGTTCATTACCTAAAGACCCAGCGGCATTCGTTGCCCGCGTCAATCGTTTGATGGCTTAAATCTTGACGACAGCCTAACTTGACTGAAAACAAGTGAACCAACCTCAACCCTCAACAGCAATGTTGGGGGTTTTTATTGCTGGTTTCTAACGACCTATCTCACTGTCCTCTCATGAATAACTTATCCAATTGTGTCATATCTAGCTGAATCCATGTAGGACGACCATGATTACACTGTCCGCTGTGTTGCGTCCGTTCAATATCACGTAGCAAGGCATTCATTTCAATTAAGGTTAATTGACGATTGGCTCTTACCGCGCCATGACATGCCATGGTTGCCAGATAAGCGTTACGATACTGCGTCAACTGATGATCAACGCTATTTCCCTGCCGCTCTATCTGATCCAGTAATTCAATAAGCAGAGCTGATGGGTCTGCACGCGATAATAAAGCAGGCACAGCACGAACCACAATTTCCTGTGTCCCCAACCAATCAAATACAAATCCTTTTTGGGCAAAGGCATCGGCTAAGTCTTGCAATAACGCAGACTGTGTTAAGGATAGGCTAACACGCACAGGCACCAATAGTGTCTGAATTGCCCATTCGTTCTTATCCCATTGCGCCTGTAATCGCTCATAAACAATACGCTCATGCGCGGCGTGCATATCCACCAGAATCAACCCCAGCGCGTTTTCAGCGAGAATATACACGCCATGAAGTTGCGCTCTCGCCTGACCTAATGGCATCTCTTCATCAGAGGAAACTGCCATCGAAACGGAAGAAAGCTGACCATCTTCAGAATCCTTTGACGACAAAGGCAAGCTAGCTTGTGTCTTCGGTGCAGTCAACCAATCCAATTCTGCTTTCACCTGACGAGACCAGTCTTCTTTAACGGGCTTCTCTTGTACGCGCCATGAAGATGATGATGATGATGGTGATGATGGTGATGATTGCACTGCCCTTCTGCTCTCTTGATGAGAATGAACAGAAACAGCGGTCGTATAACGACCCACCGATGGCTTTTCATCAACCGCCAAGCGTAGCGCGTCTTCTGATGCTGATAGTGTTGCCTGATCGGTGTTTGTGCCCATCTGCGCTAAGGCTTGACGCACGGCATAACGAATCCCATCCGCTAAGGCACGTCCATCCGCAAACCGCACCTCCAACTTAGCAGGATGCACATTCACGTCTACAAGACTCGGCTCAATGGTTAAGGCTAAGACAAACGCAGGTTGTTGCTGTCCATGCAAAAGATCATCGTAAGCCAACTTCACCGCAAAGGACAACTGACGATCCTTGACTGGACGACCATTGATCAACCACCATTGCTGATCCGCAAGACGACGACTATAACGAGGATTTCCGACCCACCCCGCTAGTGACCAACTGCTGGTTTCGGCTTTAACAGCCACCGCCTGTTGCGCAAAGTCATTTCCCAACACATCGCGTAACCGTGACAACCCAGTGTCAGACACATCAATCGGAAAGTAGGCATGTTGTGCTTGATTGTGCCAAATTGTAAAACTCACCTGAGGATTGGCTAAGACAATCGCTCTTAACACCTCATCAATTTTGGCAAACTCGGTGCGTGCGCTCTTGAGAAACTTTTTACGCGCAGGCACGGTATGAAACAATCGCTCAATAATCATCCGTGTGCCTTGTGCCAAAGCGCAAGGTTGAACCGATTGTAATGTGCCATTTTCTACCAACAAACAGCCCGCATGTTCAGCACCTGCAGTAATGGAACTGATCGTCAAACGCGCCACGGCTGAAATACTGGCTAAAGCCTCGCCTCGAAACCCGTAAGAGTGAACCGAGAATAATTCCTCAGCGGTTTTCAGCTTGCTCGTTGCATGAGATTGAATGGCAAGTTCCAAATCTTCGTAATGAATCCCTGAACCATTGTCTCGAATTTCGATACGCTCTAAGCCACCCTGCTCAACAAAAACCTCGATCTGTGTTGCGCCAGCGTCTAAACTGTTCTCTACCAATTCTTTCACAATCGAAGCGGGACGTTCAATCACCTCACC
>CAZLOM010000128.1:0-4625 GCA_964561185.1 uncultured Piscirickettsiaceae bacterium | reverse complement strand
TCGTATCTCGACCTTGTGTGTCCTGTTTTTCTGCCATGATAAACAAACACTGTCCATGACTACTGTTTGCCCATTGTAAGCCTACTTGATTTTTATCCTTGCTGTCATCATTCGTTACCAAGTGCTTGCCCTTGTATTCAACCACTAAAATTCGTCCATCATTCAGTTCGCAAACAAAATCAGGATAAAACCAATCGTTAGCGGTTGGTAAACGAAAAGAATAAGCGTCCTTAGGAATATTTCTTATCCAGTATTTGAGGTGAGGTAAGGCATCAATGAGTTGAGCACACATAAATTCTTCTGTGCTTTCTTCGAGATCATGAATGTGAGCATTGCCATAATAGTGTTTTTTGAACACCCAACGCCCTGAGTAAAAAGGAGGGCGACCATATACCGTTAATGGAAAGTGAAGTGTATGAATAAATCCATTGATGGATTGTGCTGTCTGCATCGTCGGTAAGGTTTGTTGAAACCCTTTCCCAACGGCTTTCTTTCTTAATTGGTCAATTTGGGTATGAATCGCTTGTACCAACGGGAATTTTGAACGCACCAATGCCGTTAAACTAAAACCTCTATCTCTTTGAAGATGTTGAATCAGCAGTGTGAGATAGCGACGCATGATCGGTTGGCTAATATCTGCTTGATAGACTTGTCCATCAAGCCAACGAACGAGTTCATGCTCACTCACAAAAGAGGTTACGGCATTCAATGGCAATTGATGTGTATCATCGGCAAGATGATAACTGATTTTTTTACCTAATAGGTCTATCTCGAATACATCGGCATTTTCAACAAGACGAAACCCATCTAAGGAAACCAACTCACCGAGCAAATCAAACTGCCCCAGCTCAGACAGCATGGTCATATCAACAGGAGCAAAGGCTTCGCCATCAAACAGGCATAATTGAGGAATAGCGATAAAGGCTTCTCCCTTGGTATTGGGTGCTATTTTGGTTTGTTGAATCGCGCGTTGTTGCGCGATATGCTGTTGAACCTTGAGCTGATCTTTTTTAGGTGAGATAGAAACGAGATAATCGCTTATTTCAGCGGTAATTTCACCTGTAATCAACGCACTGCATCCTGTACCCGTTTCACGAAACGTCACCGAAGCAGTAAGGCTATCGGGAACTGTCTGTGGCACAGCCGTAGATAAATGAATCACTGCCGTTGGTATGGTTTGAGTAAATAGCGGTAAATCCCCCCCCTCTTTTAGGTCTAGCGTTTCTTGCTGTGGCACAATCGCCAGTGCCGCTTCTAAAGGGTCAAATCCCATATTGGCAACGAGATTATCCATTAAGGATTGCGCTACGCTTGCAAAAGATTGAGAGGCAATGTGAGCATATGCTTGATTGAGTGGTGCTTGTTTTCTTGATTTAGCGTAAGGCATTCGCAGTACGCGACCAAGAAGTTGCTCAACGTCTTTCGCACTTTTTGCATTCTGTAAACTACAAAGCACATAAGCAAAAGGACAATCCCACCCTTCTTTTAATGCCTCAACAGTAATCACGTAACGAATCGCACACAACGGGTCGAAAAGATTAATACCATCAAGCTCTTTTTGCTTGCCTGTAACAACAGCGATATGATGCGCTGGAATGCTTAGGTCATGAATTAAGTAATTTCTTAACACCTCAACGGTAACATTACCATTGATCGCTTCTGCCTGAAACAATACCATCGGGCGAAGGTAATCGGTTTCTTTTTGTGCTTCAACCTCTAATCGCTGTTGTGTGCGTAACGCATCTTCAACCGCAGACTGCCAACCAGTACGGTGTTCATGTAGCACAATCGGTAGTTTAATCATGCTTTCGTTTTTGAGTTCAAAAGCAGAGACATGATAAAGGACATTGCTACTGATCGCAGGGGTTGCGGTCAGTTCAATCACCGCACTTGGATTTAATCGGTTTAGGGTGGTAAAGTTGCGTTCTGCTGTTTTGCTACTGCTTTTACCATTATGTGCTTCATCAATGATCAAAATCGGGCGTTGGCTGTATAACCAATTCACCAATGATGCCTTAACTCGCCCAATATCTTTATCTGTTAAATAGCTGTGTTGTTCAATATCTTCCTTGCTAACCAGCTCTAATCCTTTACTATTTTTAGAAACACGAGCAAAATAAGGTTCAAGCATTTCATCGAAGGCATAAACTTTGCGCTTACTCGTATCATCTATGTGAAAGGCTTGCATGGTCGATACCAATACAATCGCTTGTTGTCCAATACTTTGTAAAATCGGTAAACTTAATCCGTCCAAATCGCACACAACGACTTTATGACCAAATTGCTCATTCAATGCCATGCGATAGGGATGTTTAGGATGACTCAGTGCTTCTAGGGTTTGTTGTCGAATGGTGTCCGTTGGGGTAAACCACACGGCGACAGGCGTAGTGGTATCCTGCCATTGTTTCCCTGTTAAGGCGAGCGCGTAGGAGGCTAACAGTGTTTTGCCACCACCTGTGGGTAGGCGTAAACAAACACAAGGTAGGTTATCCCCAAAAGCCTGTGTCTGGTAAGGATTTTGCCGTTTTTGTGCTTGCATAGCGGTTTGCCAAGCGGTCAATACCCCCTCCGTTCGACAATCGGTTAGGAAGGTGCTTAACGTCTCTAACGCACGTTGTTGATAGGCTTTAAGTTGCATGATGATTAAACTCAATTGGTATCTAACAAAAAACGCATCATGCAATACTTCGTCCCATATCTAGCGGTCTTGCCAAATCTTCATCTGTTAATCCGTCTGTCAGTGACATCAACAACTGCTTTAGATCAGGCGTAGTCGTTGTGTCTGGCATAGCTTGTTGTGATGGTTGATTATTGTTTAGCGGATTGACTAACTCGTCGGCATGAGCGAGATGGGGAGTCATATTTTCTAGTAACTGTGCTTCGATACTTGAAATAGGCTTACTTCCTGTTTTCTGCACAACTTCTCTCATTAACAATAACACTCTCATTTCCATACCATCAGGGATTTCATCTGGCACACGAATGAAATGGTTATGCGCCTGCGCATTAAACTCTACCGCGTACATAATTTTATACCCCCTTAATCTGATAAGGAATCTGTTTGAACACAATATCTAACTCGCTTAACCTTGTTTCATCTAACCGTGATACTTCGCCATAAATGACTTTTTGCCCTTCATGCGGATAGGTTTCTAGCAACCAAGTGAGTAATGGGCGTGTGAGGACATTGCCGCCATTGGGTTTACGATCGCCTAAAATACCGTTGTAGAGCAAGTAGTAGGCTGTGCCGTTATGCGTCCCTAGCAAAGGGCTATCAAATCGTTTTCCTGCACCTGTTTCTGTTTCCGTTTGCCAGATGTGGGCGGCAAGTGCTGAAAAACGCACAGCGTCATTGAGTCCACCGTAGTTGTCAAATACGGTTTCGCCAAGGGTGTAAGCACAAAAGCCACCGCCACCAGTCCAGTTGACGGCTTTGGATATGCCGCCTTGTTCGCCATCAATGACTTTTTGTAAGCGAGGGATGCAGTGGGTTTGGGCGTGTTCGCCCATTTCGATACCGATGTATCTGCGTCCCATTTTGTGCGCTACTGCGGCCGTTGTCCCTGAGCCTAGGAAAGAATCCAGCACAAGATCGTTAGGGTTGGTGGCAATATGTAAAATGCGTTGAATTAAGCGTTCGGGTTTGGGGGTGTCAAAAACGGTAGTTTCATTGAACTCTTTGACTTCTTTTTTTGCATCTTGATTATGTCCGACTTCTTGGTATGTCCAAATAGTCATAGATGTAGAACCATCTTTTACTTCAGTTAAAAACTTTTTCAATGAAGGAACATTATTACCTGTTTCACCAAACCATATCCTATTATCAGCAAGCAGTTCTTTATATTTTTCTTCTGAAGATGACCAACTACGGCTTTTGGGGGGAGTAACAACTCTACCTGTGGGCGTTGTAATTGAGTAATTACCAATATCAGAGTATGTTTTAACTGAAAAATCAGCAGGCTTCCACAAGCCTCTTGAGTCATTGTCGGGGTTTTTATAGCGAGCATTCATATCATCAGATCGCGGTAATAAATTTGGTCGCCAAATGCTTTTATTTTTTGCAAATACAAGAATGTGGTCATGATTATCACTTAACCATTTAGCATCATTTTGTGGCGAATATTTTTTTTGCCATATTACATTGCTAACAAAATTCTCTCGCCCAAAGATCTCATCCATCAACACCTTGAGATAATGTGCTTCACGATCATCAATACTAATCCAAATGCTACCATCTTGCACCAATAAGTCTTTCAGTAGCATTAAGCGCGGGGTCATCATACTTAACCACTGGCTATGCTCTAGCTTATCATCATAATGCGCGAAAGCACTTTGCGTGTTATAAGGTGGGTCGATATAAATACATTTCACCTGCCCAGCATAATAGGGCAGTAGCGCACGCAAGGCTTCGAGATTATCCCCTTGAACGAGCATATTATTGGGATTCGCATCACCATAACCTGCGTTAAAACTCAGCAGTCGATAATCCACCGCATGGATGGTTTGCATGGCTTGGTCTTTATTGACCCAATTTAAGAAAGGCATGATTGATATTACCCAACAAACGCTACACGACTTCTCGGCACAAACGGAACGGCTTCATGTTTTGACTCTGATAGCCCGAT
>CAZLOM010000127.1:0-4632 GCA_964561185.1 uncultured Piscirickettsiaceae bacterium | reverse complement strand
TTCACCCAATGTCCTGATTTACCGCCTTTTTTCTCGAGTAGCGCAATGTCACTAATCACCATGCCACGATCAATCGCTTTTCCCATGTCATAAATGGTTAGTGCGGTCACGCTCGCCGCCGTTAAGGCCTCCATTTCGATGCCTGTTTGCCCATTCACGCGGCAGGTTGCTAGGATTTGAATTGCCGATTTTTCTGTATTGGGGATCAGATCAATGGTAACTTTGGTGATCATCAGCGGATGACATAAAGGAATGAGTTCCCATGTGCGTTTTGCGGCTTGAATCCCTGCAATACGTGCCGTTGCCAACACATCACCTTTTTTATTTTGTGCAGACAATAATTGCTCAAGGGTGTTAGGATTCATATAAATCCATGCTGATGCAGTTGCTTCACGTTGGGTAATGGCTTTGTCGCCAACATCGACCATATGAGCCTCGCCAGAAGCATTGATGTGGGTTAGTTCTGAACTCATGGTTGGTACTCCTTAAGGGTGCGGTCAGATGGTTGTTGCTGATTATTGCTGGTTATTTTACCGCATCTCGAATCTGTTGGTCATAGTCTTTACCATAGACGCTTCTTTGATGTGTTTGCCATGCGGGATCGCCAAGTGTGTAGCGTGGCTGATGATCTGAATAGGTTAACCCTAAGAGTTTGCCAATCAGCTGATCAATATGATCGAGCATGGCTGGGTTGTGTTCTGCCTGTTGCAACCCTGTCACCCAATCAGAATGGTCGGCTTGTGCCTGCTGATTCAACCATACCAACACAGGAATTTCAAACATGGACGAGGTGATGGACTCAGGCCCATGACCCTTAAAATCGGTGGTGTCGTAAACTTCTTCACCATGATCAGAGAAAAATACCAAACCAGCAGACTGGTCTTGTGGCAATTGTTTCATGATTTCCCCTAGAACATAATCGGTATAGCGCACACTGTTGTCATACTGGTTGATGTTCCTCTGCTGACGGGATGACAGTTGCGTTTGATAAGGACGAGGTGGCGCGTCTTGGAAGTGATCAAAGGTGGCAGGGTAGCGGTTGCCGTATTGTAAATGACTGCCCATCAGGTGTAGCACAATCAGCTTATGTTCGCCAGATTCTGCAAGGGCTTGTTTTAGCTTAGGCACTAATGCCTCATCAAGGGTATTGGCAATACCGTGATGATCATTGCTCACGTAGTATTCGTGATCAGCTTGTTTGGCGATAGCGGTTAGCGAGCCTCGTAAGGGTTGTTGATTGGATAACCACCATGTCTTAACTCCTGCTAAATTGGCTAAATCAATAATACTCAGACGATTCAAGGGATCGCTCTTGTCTTGCAAGTGCGCTAGCGTCAAGGCGTAGCGTAACGAGGGTTGTGTTTGTACATGGCTACTAATGACGTTGCGGAACACAAACAGCGATTTCGGTTGCGCTTGTACCAATGCGTTAAGATTCGGTGTGGTATCACGAGGATAACCATAGAGTCCCAAATGATTGCGATTCATCGACTCACCAATCACCACCACAAGGGTTTTAGGCGCGTTGGTTTGCTGTGTCACCAGATGATTTTGTTGATACTGCTGAACCATGGTGTGGCGATGCTGAATTTCTTGCGCAATACCTTGGTTGGCTTGTTGGTAGCTAATACCCGCACTGATTACACCAAAGAGGCTGTCTCTGACTTTGCCATCGGACATTCTTAATACTACAGCGGTCAGCAGTAATAGGGCAATCACCAACCCAATAGCGGTAGCGCGAGCGGTTGGTGGTACTTGCATTCGATACCATAGCCCAAGCGACACACTCACATAGATGACGAGTGCCGATACATTGATGGCTGTCGCGTAGGCAGGAATAAACTCCAGTGCCTCGCTGGGATTGGTTGCCGTGATGGCTTCAAAGGTTGATGTGCTAAATACCCCATGAAAGGCAATCGCATAAAGGAGATCAATACTGCCCGCGATGATCAGTAGTGGAGCGATCAGATAGGTCAAGCGAAACAAAGGCGCGTATCCCATTAAACCTGTCAAAATGATCATCCAGACCACTCGAGTGTTTCCCTCAGACTCGTGAACATCAGGAACAAGCACCAGCGCAATCAACCAAGGTGTGAGTAGGGTAAAAGCAATGAACCATGCAGGGTGTTTGGTGAGGGCGTAGGGCATCATCTGTGTCGCAGTCTTTTAATAGTGTCAAGTAGTGTTCAAAAATTAGCGGTGCAGTATAGCATTTTTCAACTCATCAAGGAGATTCTGCGTGTGTTGATATTGTGTCGCAAAAAAGTGATGGACTGCCTGTTTCTCTGGCGTATCGGCAAGTAGGATTTGACTCTGTTGTGTCAGCATTGGCGCGGTGAGCTGGTAGTTAGCGAGCGTTTGGATATAGTCTTTGCGCGTTTCTTTCGCAATGACTAAGGGTAAAAAGCCATTTTTTAACAAGGGAATGTTGGCTAGGAGACGCGCGATTCTGCCATTGCCATCAAAAAAGGGATGAATGGAGGCAAAGGCTAGATGAAGTTCAGTATAGGCGATGAGTGCCTCCGCTTGGGTGCTCAGTGTCTGGTAGTGTTCAAACAAAGCGAGCCATAACGTCATGAGATGCTCAATGCTTTCTGGTAGGGGATAGTTCAGATAAATCAGCTTGTCGGCTTGCTGAATGTAGCGACCATTGAGTTCATTTTTCCATGCACCAATCGGGCTGTAAATATCGACAATCACTTGAGATTGAATCGCTTTGTGTAAATCAAAAATGGCTGATTTCGTCAAAGGGCTGTGATCGAGCATTTGATAGACGAGGTCTATGGCTCGCGCATGACCAATCACTTCATTATGCTCACGGATGCTTTTGCCTTGCAGGGTCAATCCCTGTTCGATAATGAACTGCGTATCCCCCAAACTCAGCGTATTGCCTTCTAAGGCATTAGAGGTATAAGTCCATTCAACCTTTAAGCGATTCAGAAAGGTTTGTTGTTGCGATGGCGATAACCCATCTAAGAACTTAAAGTCTGTTATGCCCATAACATCACACCTATAAAACTACGTCCATAAAATAACGCCCCAGACCAAGATCGCAAAGGCAAGCGTGATGAGCACTAATGCCGAACCAATGTCTTTAATGCTTCCCGATAACGGATGATGCTCAGTGCTGATGCGATCAACCACGTATTCCAAAGCGGTATTGACCAACTCCATCACCAGTACCAACACCAACACAAAGATGAGCCATATTTGCTCTAGGGTCGTCACAGGCAGAAAAAAGGTCAACACCATGAGCGGGGTCACTAACCAAATCTCTTGACGAAAAGCCTCCTCGCTTTTCCACACCGCAGTCAATCCTTTCACTGAGTTAAAAAAGGCCTGTTGAATGCGTGGTAAGCCTGAAAGATTCGGTTTGTTGAGCATGTCTATGTCCTGATAATGATGATCATCGAGTGTTAATAGCTTGTGGATAACTCTGTGGGTAAGTGAGGTTGGCTGTTATTATCGCATATAGGCGTTAATCTTTACCAAATAAATCACGGGTATAGACCTTGTCTTGCACATCACTCAGCGTTGAGCTCAATCGATTGGCGATAATCACATCGGCGCGTTGTTTGAACTGTATGAGGTCATTAACGACTTCGGAGCGATAAAACTGTGATTCTGTCATGCTGGGCTCATAAATAATGACCTCAATGCCTTTTGCTTTGATGCGCTTCATGATGCCTTGAATGGCACTGGCGCGGAAATTATCTGAGCCTTGCTTCATCACAAGGCGATAAATGCCGACCGTTTGAGGGTTTTTAGCAATAATACTGTCGGCAATGAAGTCTTTGCGGGTGCTATTGGCTTGCACAATCGCTTGGATAAGGTTTTGCGGTACATCTTGGAAATTGGCAAGGAGTTGTTTGGTATCCTTGGGGAGACAATAACCGCCATAGCCAAAGCTGGGATTGTTGTAATGATTGCCAATTCTCGGGTCGAGACAAACGCCCTCAATGATTTGGCGCGTATCTAATCCATGCGTTTGAGCATAACTGTCTAGCTCATTAAAGTAAGCTACGCGCATTGCCAGATAGGTGTTAGAGAATAGCTTGATGGCTTCAGCTTCCGTATTATGGGTATAAAGAACTTCAGTGTGTTCTTTTAGTGAGGCTTTTTGCAATAGCTGTGCAAATAGTTGTGCTGGTTCTGTATGATCCCCAACGATGATTCTTGAGGGGTAAAGGTTATCATACAATGCCTTACCTTCTCGTAAAAACTCTGGGGAAAAGAAAATATGATCAATGCCAAATTTTGCTTTAATTTTCTCGGTGTAGCCCACAGGAATGGTTGATTTGATCACCAATTGTGCATTGGGATTGATGCTGAGTACCTCGGTAATGACTGCCTCAACAGAATTGGTATTAAACGTATTGGTAACGCTATCATAATCCGTGGGTGTTGCGATAATGACAAAATCCGCGTGTTGATAAGCAATCTTTTTATCGAGGGTCGCGGTTAGATTCAATGACTTATGTTGTAGAAATTGTTCTATTTCTGGGTCGTGAATAGGCGATTGTTTTTGATTGATTTGTTCAATTTTACTGGGTACTATGTCTAATGCAATGACTTCGTTGTCTTGCGCTAACAATACCGCAAGTGATAAGCCGACATAGCCTGTACCGACAA
>CAZLOM010000126.1:0-4662 GCA_964561185.1 uncultured Piscirickettsiaceae bacterium | reverse complement strand
ATGATCAGTTGCACCATTACCAACGGGCGTTTGTTCGACCCAGCGAATAACCTAGATCAAGTTGCTGACTTACATATCAACAACGGGCGTATTGTCGCTATTGGACAAGCTCCCACGGGCTTTTCAGCCCAAAAAGTGATTGATGCTAAAGGCTTATTGGTCACGGCTGGATTGATTGACTTATCCACGCGCTTGGGCGAACCAGGGTTGGAACACTTCACCACCATTGAACGGGAAGGGCGATCAGCGGCGGCAGGGGGCATTACGACCCTGTGCTGTCAACCCGATACCGACCCCATCAATGACACCTTTGCGGTGACTGAGTTGATTCAACGTCGTGCCAGACAAGCAGGTTCGGTGTTTGTGTTACCCATTGGTGCTTTGACAAAAGGACTCAAAGGCGAAACCCTTTCCGAAATGGTTGCCATGCACCGCGAAGGCTGTATTGCCTTCAGTCAGGCAGATAAGCCCATCGTCAACACCCAAACCCTCTTTAACGCCTTTGATTATGCCGCAACCCATAACCTGCTGGTGATGATGCGCCCAATCGACAGTCATCTTGGACGTGAGGGTGTGGCACATCGTGGCGCGATCAGTTCTGCGCTCGGTTTACCCGATATTCCATCATCAGCGGAAACGCTTGCCGTGTCTCGTTTGTTATTATTGGCAGAGGAAACAGGGGTGAGATTGCACCTCTCTCGTCTCTCAACCGCGCGTTCAGTCGATATGTTGGCTGATGCACAAGCACGCGGATTAGCCGTCACTGCTGACGTTGCCATTCACCAACTGCATCTCACCGAATATGACACTGCCGACTTTGCCAGTTTTACGCACGTTCAACCACCACTACGCAGTCAACGAGATAAAGACGCACTTCGTGCTGGCGTTAAGGCAGGCGTGATCAGTGCCATCTGCTCCGATCATACCCCATTGATGCACGATGACAAACTGCTCCCTTTCCCTGAGTCAGTCGCTGGGATTAGTGGCTTAGAAAGTCTATTACCGCTAACCCTAGCCTTAGTTCGTGAAGGATATCTACCCTTAGAACAAGCCATTCACGCATTAACGACAAGCCCAGCCCAAATTTTAGGTATCCAGCGCGGTAGCTTAACCATTGGCTCCTCTGCCGATGTTACCTTGATTGATTTGGAAGAGGAATGGCTATTCAACCGTCATAAAACCATCAGTGCAGGTGACAATACGCCTTTCCACAAATGGCCAATGACAGGCAAGGTCAAAATGACCCTGTTCCAAGGGCAGATTTGCTATTCAGCACCCAATATTAGCTAGTTGGTCGTGTTTTCTGCTAGAATGTCCGCATTAGTATCGTGCGTAGGGGGAAATTGTTTATGTTATCGGTTGGATCAAAGTTAGAAGTGTTTAACGTGCAACGTCAGGCACAGGAAAATGGTTGGTGGCAAATTGACATGACCTTAGAGGTGTTGCCTCAGCCTTTGTTAGGGGCAAGATTCATGCTGGGACAGTATGAAATGGCGGTTTGGCGTGTTAAGGATCATCATGTCTCTTGCTTAATGATGCCAACGGAATCACTTCCTGATGTCACTTTGCCAGTGGTCTTAACACACCTCGCTGATGACCTACCAGAGCATTTGGACAGTGTGCGTCAGTTATTGGTGGTAGGCAAGGATTTGGGCATTGTCGATGTGTTGTTGTGGAGTCAGCAACAGTCGGAAGAGATTGCCTACAAGTCTTTGGTGTTATTATCTGCTGAAAGTTTTCCTTGGAAAATTAAGCCAGCGCGTTACATGGTGTCTTTATTGCCAGAAGCAATTGGCGCGTGTGAGTTATTAGAGGATCGTGGTTTTGCCAATCGTTTGTTCTGTACTCAAGGCTGGGAAGGTTGTCATTCAGAACCGATTGATGATTGGCTGGACAACCTACTGGGTGAGTTTAGAGAGAAGGCGCATCATCGTTTTGATAAAATTGTTCGTTTTTAAGTCTGTGTTAGTATATTGATGATGAACCGCCGTCAATTTTTGTATAGACTAGGGCTTGCTCCGTTTATCGTCTCTGGCAGTGCGCAAGCTGAAAAGGTAAAGACACAGCTGGTGTTCTATTGTGGCGTGACCATGGCGAAAGCCATGAGTGAAATCGCCGATTTGTTTAAGCGAGAGTATCCTTTGGTTGATGTGGTGATTCTTCGTGGCGGGTCACAAGACCTGTACGATACCATTGTCACCTCCGCTGTAGGGGATTTGTATTTACCTGGTGAACCAGACTTAATCCTTAATCATCGTGATTCAGCCGTTTTTTCTCAGTCGGTTGAAATAGGCTTTAACCAAGCGGCGTTAATGGTATCTAAAGGAAATCCCAAAGGCATATTGCCAGAGCTCTCGCAATTATTGCGTAAGGATTTGGTTACAGTGTTGGCAACGCCACAACAGGGCGCGATCGGGATAGAAACACAACAGATATTAGAAAAACTAGACTTATATGAGCAAGCCATTGCCCATGCCAGTGTATTGATGGCAGATGGTCGCTCATTAACCCAAGCCATTCAGCGTGGTGAGGCGGATGTGTGTCTCAATTGGCGATCGGCGGGTTTATTTGCTATAGATCTCGTTGATATACTTCAGCTTCCTGAATCCATTGCACCCAAACGCGCTTTATTACTGACGAAACTGGCTGTTAGTCAACAGTCTGCTCTCGCTGATGCCTTTATCGCCTTTGCCAGTGGCTCTGTCGGACGGACGATCATGCGCCGTCACGGTTTTTTGGACAGGATATGAATCAATTGACATCTCTTTCTGTTGAGGCAACAAAACCTTATCGCTTGCCTACCTCACGTTTGGTTGGTTTGTTGGTTGGTGTTGTGCTGGCGATGTTGACCATTCTGATGATTGATGTTGCCTTTGGTCATTTTAGTCAAGCCCTAACCGCCAAACTAGAAAACGAGCGGGCACGAGTATTAATTGGTGAAAGCATTATTCAAGATGTTCAACGTACAGAATTGTATGTATATCAGATGGCTACCTCAAGTGGGAATTTGGCTTATAAGCATTATGAGCAAAAGATTCAGCAGGAGTTGACGCATATTTATCAAAAACTCGATGTGCTCAAACACGGTGGTCAAGTCACACATACGATCTTTTTGAACATTGAAGAGCAGGATCAGATTCAGCAAGAAATTCGGTTTCAGCATTTTACCGATGATGATAGTTATCAGCTGATTGAGTTAGAAGTGGTTCCTCAGCTGAAACAAATTCTCGATAAAACAGAAATCTTGAAACGTATTGTCGCGGAGCGTATTGCCGCGAGTGATTCTCCTGATTTGTTGTCGCGAACGCAAGTATTGCATCGTTATATCAAGCATTTTCCGCCCTTATTTTTCCGTACCTACGAAAATATTGGTCGGTTACATTACACCGCACAAAAGAACACCGAAGCCTTAGCGCAAAAATTGGCAGATCAGTTGGCACTTTATACACAGCTTCGCTATACCTTAATTATGGTGATTATTGGCTTGGTGGTATTGTTTGGTTATCTGTTTGTGCGTCGTGTGATGCACTCTAATGAACAGGTAGATCACACGTGGCAGTCAATGCTTCAGGCGAAGCAGTATGCAGAACAAGCCAATTTAGCAAAGTCACAATTCTTGTCTAACATGAGTCATGAGTTGAGAACGCCACTCAACGCCATTATCGGCTTTGCTCAACTATTGAACATGGAAAAGTTATCCACCTCACAAAGTCAACCAGTGGCGCATATTCAGCAGTCGGCACAGCATTTGTTAGAGATGGTCAATCAAATTTTAGACTTATCTAAAATTGAAGCAGGTATCTTATCCATCTCTCATGATACGTTTTCTCTGCATAAACTGCTAGATGATACCTGTGTGTTGTTACGTATCTCAATTGAAGAAAAAGGGCTATTATTTCATTGTGACCGTGACAAGGATGTCCCTCATTTCGTCAAAGGTGATGAGTTGCGGGTGCGCCAAGTTCTGCTAAATTTGCTCACCAACGCCATGAAATTCACCCACTCTGGCAGTATTAGTTTAACGGTTTCAGCCACCAAAGAAAAAAATATTCTCTATTTTGAAGTTGCAGATACGGGCATCGGAATGAATGATGCGACCTTACAAAAGCTCTTTGATGTTTTTACGCAGGCAGACAGTAGCACCAGTAAGCGTTATGGTGGTGCTGGATTAGGCTTGTCTTTGTCCAAAGAATTGGTTGAACTGATGGGCGGTTCTATGGGCGTTCACAGTCGCTTGAATGAAGGCAGTCGTTTTTGGTTTACCCTTCTGTTGGAAAAAGCAGAACCGATCAAAGCGATTCAAGGGGTTAGCATCAGCGGTGATGACTCAGTGCTTGACTTAACGCATTTAAACGTTTTGTTGGTTGAGGACAATCCTGTCAATCAGTTGGTAGCGGTTAAAATGCTGAAGAAACTAGGCATTACCCCTGACACCGCGATTCATGGGCAGATTGCTTTAGAACAGATTGCACAAAAACAGTATGATCTTATCTTGCTTGATGTACAAATGCCCGTGATGGATGGCTATGAAACCATTCAGCGCATTCGTCGTAACGAACAAAATAATCCACGTCTCACCCCTTTGTATGTGATTGGGTTGTCAGCCAATGCGCTGAATGAGGATAAGGAAAAAGCCCTAGCCTTGGGGATGAATGATTACCT
>CAZLOM010000125.1:0-4677 GCA_964561185.1 uncultured Piscirickettsiaceae bacterium | reverse complement strand
CAATAGCATGCTTAAGCAAAAAACACATGCCCTGACATGAGTCAGCCTCTTGAAGGTTGTGATAGGAAAAATGCTCTAATGGCTCGAAATGACCATCACTCAAAAGCTCAAGCTGATGATGCAACACTTGATACTGCTCATCTAGGTCACGTAATAGGGCATTTAATTGATCAATGATTAAGAGATGATGACCCTGATAGGCTTCTGTACTTACTTGCCAAGCAACAGAGCCTTGTCTCACGCCATCACGCACCTGTGTAATTTCAGACAATAGGGCTTGGTTCAGCTTGTGCTGACGATAAAGATACCAGATCACCACAAAGAGGATGATCCAGCTCACCAAGGTTGATCCTACCCAAAAAACATCCATCATAAAGCAACAGCCCAATCACCAAATCGCTCAAATAAGCACAAAAAAACAATATAAATCAAAACACTACCCTCTCTATAAAAACTGGTATTTTCCTTTAGCATAAGACTTGTCTAAGGTGGATGTATTTTGCTCTGCCAACAAAGGAAGATAGAGCAAAAATCGCCCCCCCTTGCTATAGAGGGTATCCACCGTTAACAAACCACCAGCTTGTCTAACACGCTTGGCGATTGCAATGATACTGGCTTCGGCTTGAGAACTGACCAGCTCAGAAAAGACATCATTAAGCAACAAGGCTTTTAGTTTGTCCGAAACCAGCCTGCCTGTATCGGTAATTCTCACCAGTACCTGTTGCTTTTCGAGGAGGGGAAAACAATCGAGCATTAAGCGACGTTCAAACACCTGTGACATCGACTGAATGGAATAACCTATGATGCCCAACAAAAAGTCAACCACCTGATCAGGCATGATGGAAACGTGATAGCGTTGTGTGTCTAATCGACCAAAGTCGTGCGACAGACTAATCGCCGAAATATTGACCAAAGGTTCAGCCAGAATCATGGCTTCCTCGAGAATGCAATGCACAGAACAGACACGATCGAGATGAGATGTCACTTCATGCTGTTCAAACGCCAACATGGCTTTAATCAGTCGAGTCACACGCACCAATTCTGCCAGAGATTCTTCGATAATCTCTTGATTTTCCCCTTCAAAACCGCTGGTGCTGAGATATTCCAAATTCATCAAAACCCCCGCAATAGGATTATTGATTTCATGTGCAACCGCGGTGGACATACGCCCTATGGTGGTTAGGCGTTCCTCATGACGTTCATAATCACGGGCTACCCGTTGGGAAAACTCAGACACATCTAACTGAAGCCCCAACATATAGCGTACCGATTCACAGCGCGTAATCAGTGGCATAACGCGCACAAGATTAAAAAATGACGACCCATCCTTGCGATAGTTAATAAACTCCGCCTGCCCCTCTTCATTACGCGCAATGGCGTTACGTAATAAGAGACTGCTGGCTTGACCAGTCTGATCCCTTTGGAGAATACGACAGTTTTTTCCTTCTATATCGCGTAGCTGATAACCTGTTAAGTGCGTAAAAGCGGGGTTAATATACACAGTTGGCTGATCTTCAGCACTGACTTCCGAAATAGACACAGGAAAGGGAGAATCATCAAAGGTGTGCCGAAAGGCTTGCAAACAATCCTGCGGATTGTCACAACTAAAAGGTTGAATCATGCTTCTTATTCCTTATGGTTCACGACGGCTAAGATTTCCGCAATGGGGGTGGGGTATTCAAGGTTAAGTCTGCCATGTTTTGGCTTTGTGCTTGCAGAGCAAGGCTTAACTTATCCAAGCGGGCAAAAATAACGGTTAAGAGCTCTGTTTGAGGGTCAGTAGCCGCTTTCATGGCTAAGACTTCCAACTCGGCACAGATATTGGCAATGATATCAACACCTAAACCAAGACTACTGCCTTTCAAATTATGTGCTAGGTACTTAGCATCCTGCATGGCATGCCCCTCAAAAGCCTCCCGAATTTCTATCAGTGATTGAGGCAATTCTGTCACATAGCGGTCAAAAATCTGTTCATAAGCATCATCACCAAAACATCTCGTCAACTCCTTACGTCTTGCTTCAGAAATGAGCGGTTGGTCTGATTCAGCAGAGGATGACTGTGCCATTGGCAGGTAAAGCAAAAAACGCGTGCCTGAAACATAGCTTTCATCAATGGTTAAATTGCCTTTGATCTCACGCACCAACTGCATGCTTCTCTGCAGTCCCATGTCTTCCACTGACCCCTGTTTGCTCACGAAAAAAGGATCCATCATCTGAGCCACAAGGCTGTCTTGCTCCTTAGGCAAGGAATCGGTGATGCGAATGAGCAGTTGACGAGAAGACTCCAATCGGAAATAGTCAATAGACAATTCAAGTGGATGCCCTAAGGCTTTTGGTGTTTCTGTCATGACCTGCACCACGTGCGTTATGAGCGAAAACAACACCAACTCAAGCTTATCGGTAGATACTGCTAAGTGACAATTCACCGCCTCCAAACGGGTGCTATCGAAACTAAGCATCACCCCAGAGCGTTTTGCCAAGGCACGAGACATCTGCATGACCGAATCCAGCGTTTCTTTCAGCATGCAGGAACTTTGTACCTCATCCTGTGGCAAGGTTGATTTGCTTTCTTGACCAAAAGACAGCATCGACAAAATTAACTTACGCATCCGCAATACAGCGGTTAGGGTTTCCTCAATGATCTCTTCTGCCTCTTCATCAGCTTGTGGCAAGGTTTTTAGGTATTCTAGATTCATCAAAATGCCCGCGATGGGATTGTTGATTTCATGTGCCAAAGAAGTTGCCATGTTACCCATAACGGTTAGACGTTCTTGATGCAGTGTGGCTTGGTGTGTCAGCTTGATATACTGAATACTGCTGTTAATGGTATCCTTGAGTTGGGCAAGCTGTCCTTCGGCAGGGAGCTCAATAGAAACATCCCAATAACCGCGATTAACCTTTGTCATCACCTCAATCACCGCTTGCACCATATCTACCAACTGATTGCTTTGCTCGGTTAAAACATAGTGCTTAAATTCAACTTGCGTTAATAGCTCATTGGTTGTCGTCAAGACGCTTCTGATTTCTTGACTCAGACAGGTATCAGGCAAGCAAATGGGCTGAAAAACAGCATTATCGACCCGTTGCACCACCTGCCCTAGTTCTGCCTGAAGTTGGATAAAAGACCCAACAAAGCCTCGAACGACCCAGCGCAGATAGACCCACCACAAGGCAATGATCAGCCCTATCCAAACGAACAACATCAGCACACCAAATCCTAAGTAATATTGCATTTTCTCAACCAACAGCGCACGATCTCCCTTGATTTGCGCTATCAGTGCATTCTGCACATAACGATGATTTTCATCCATCAGGCTTGACCACTCATTTAGAGAGACGAATACAACTTGTACATCTTCGAAAAGATCAGGCAGCGCGATGAGTTGCTGGTTAACCATTAACAAGGATTGCCAATTGACTTGAGTTTGCAGAGTGTCGTGTGCAGAAAAATAGGGAAAGAAAAAATTCATGCGATCCCATAATTGCGCCCAAGTCATTAGGTCGGCAAGGCTAATATCATTGCTGAGAAGCATTTTTGTGCCTAAAGAACGCAACTGCCCTAGGCTTTCTGAAAAAGAGATGGAATGATACAAATTGGCAAAAGATAGGAAAGCATGATCACCGTATAAAAGGAATTCCTGCCGAATAAACTCAATGAAGTAATCAATGACAAAGGAAACTTCTTGGATAACTGTCTTAGACTGACTGACAACCTCTTGTCTTATTTGTTTTTTTTCTGACCAAACCTGCTTTAGCATTTCAGCTAACTCAGGAGACAGATTGGCAAACTCCGACATTGAGGTCAAAATGTCAAAACGTTCGTTATTGTCGTTCTGCACGCTACTTAATTCTGCCATCACAGAGGTTTGTGTTGTTTCGGACACTGTGTTCAGGTAACGCACCGTGAGGAGGCGTTCATATTGCAAGCCCTCTATCAACTCAATTAACGCCCCACTCAGTTGAAAATGCTGATACTCTTGTTCACTCTCGCGATAATTTTGCCATTCACGCCATGCCTCTAACCCCATCAACAAGGACAAGGAAAGCGCAAACACAAAAAATAGACCCGCGAAACGACGGGTCATTTTAACGGACTTCATAACCTACTCCAAGAGATGGCAAGGAGATTAGCCCTTCTGCTTGACGCGCTCAATAAGACGCGCAAGTGCTGTCATAAAAACCTCTCGCTCAACAGGCTTTTTGATAAAGGCAATGTCAGGTTGTTGAGAGGCATCAACCATTAAATCCATGACATCATCCATGTCGTAGGCTGACATCACGAGGGTGGGAATCGATTGATTTCTCTTCGCTAACTGCTGTAACACTTCGAAACCGCCCATATGCATCATCCCCAAATCTAAAATCATCATATCTGGGTGATGTGTGGCTACCATCTCTAAGGCTTCCAGTCCATGCTCGGCTAAGACGACTTCTAACGCTGGATATTCCTTGCTGATCATTCTAGAAAAAGCTTTTCGAATAATCGCTTCATCATCCACTAACAGTAATTTCATTTGCCCGTCCTTTCTCTTTGTATCCTTGATGCGCCTAGCCTCAAAGCTAAGTACCCCATTTTACCCCCCCCCAACCCCCCTCTATCTAAAAAAAACCTATATTTTTTTTTGTTTTTTTTTTTTTTTTTTTTTTTTTTTTTTTTTTTTTTTTTTTTTTTTTTTT
>CAZLOM010000124.1:0-4834 GCA_964561185.1 uncultured Piscirickettsiaceae bacterium | reverse complement strand
TCATCATCCAAGACTTCTTGATCTTCGATTTTGTCGCCTTCTTTCTCTTCCTTATTGGCTTCTTTTTCTTCTTCGATCAAGCGTTGTACCTGTCGTAATAAGCTCTTCATATCCGACTCAACTTGCTTGTTAAACTTGTCCGATTGTAATAACTCATAACTCAAATTCAGCGCAAGCATTAACAAACGCGTTTCCATTGGCAGTTGTGGACGCGATGCCGAACCTTTCAAGGCGTGGTTCACGTACTCTGCCGCCTGCAACAAATCTGCTTGATCAGACTCTGCGCAAGGCACCTGAAAACGTTTATTCGCCAACTGTAAAGAAATGGTATTTTTTTGCATCACAAGCCTTCCAAAATGCGATAATAAGCCATCGCAAGAAAAAAACAAGACCCCAAGAGGTCATCATTACAACCATAGAAAAGTTAAAACGGTAAAGGTTAACATACCATGATGAATTATGCACAACTTGATGGCGCATTAAAAGCGTCTCTTCAAAGAGAAAGCGTCGCTTTTTTACACGGATTCTGGCATGGGCTATTCGCCAATCACGGTGAATGGTCGTTAAGTCGTTGGCTCGAAGCCCTTTCTGTTGAATTTGACATCTCCAGTATGCCTGCCAACCTCTTGGTTGCCTTTCAAGACATCCATCGCATCGGGGAAGCACAAATTCAAGCAGACTCACTGTCCCTGTCTCTGCTGCTACCTGATGATGACACCAGCAACCGCCTCAGAGCGCAAGCCTTACAAGATTGGTGCGAAGGCTACTTGTATGGCTTGGGCTTAGGAGATAAAATCCAAAATTGGAAAAGCCTACCCAAAGGCTTACGCGAAACCCTAGAAGATATTGTACAAATTAGTCAACTAGATGTCACCAGCGTTGAAGAAAGCGAAGAGGCAGAAGAGGAAATTACCGCACTGATCGAATACGTGCGCCTTGCGATTGGTGATCTCGCCGATGAACTCCATCCTAATCGTCAACAAACCACACAGGAAGCCAAGGTATGAGCCACATCATGACTGCCTTTCATCAGCGTCGCCACCGAATTTTGTCCGCTTTACCCATCAACAGCATCGCGCTTGTCGCCTCTGGGGAAGAAGTCACGCGTAATCGTGATACAGGCTACGCCTTTCGCCCGAGCAGTGATTTTTTCTACTTAACTGGCTTTGCTGAACCCGAGGCGATATTGGTCTTAAAGCGCACCAGCGAAGGTCTATACACCCACATTTTTTTACGTGAACGTAACCCTGAACGCGAAACATGGGATGGTATCCGTCTGGGCGTGACTCAAGCCCCTGATGTGTTAGGCATAGATCAGGCGCACCCCATTGATGCCTTAACCGCTCAACTACCCGATCTCTTGACGGACATGACACAGGTGTTCGTCAGCTATGAACAAGCAGAGCATTGGACAACACCTCTGCTCACCGCCATTACGCAACTCAAACGTAAAACGCGCCAAGGGGTCAGTGCGCCCAGCAGTATCAGTGATTTAGACAGCATTCTGCATGAGGATCGTTTGATCAAGGATGAGACAGCCCTTGCTGGATTAAAACGTGCAGGAGAAATCACCGTTAGCGGACACCTCGCCGCCATGAGAGCCACCACCAATGGGGTGCATGAATTTGAAGTACAAGCGGCATTAGAACAAGAGTTTCGTCGCCTAGGGGCAGAGCGTTTGGCATTTGACTCTATTGTCGCCAGTGGCAAAAACGCCTGTATTCTTCATTACCACAGCAATCGTGACCCACTCAAGGCTGGCGACCTGATCCTGATTGACGCTGGCGCAGAAGTTGATGGTTACGCAGGAGATTGCACCCATACCTTCCCGATCAGCGGTAAATTCTCTTCTGCTCAGTCAGCCCTATACGATCTGGTGCTATCCGCACAACACTCGGCTCTGGCAGAAATTAAGCCCAAAGCCCCCTACAATGTGGCACATGAAATGGCTGTCAAAACCATTACCCAAGGCTTAATTGACCTCAAAATTATTGCCGAAACAGACCTCAATAGCGCGATAGAGCAAAACTTGTACAAGCCCTTCTATATGCACCAAACAGGGCATTGGCTTGGCTGTGATGTTCATGATGTGGGCAGTTACAAACAAGGGCAAGCATGGCGACGCTTAAGCGAAAACATGGCATTAACGGTTGAACCTGGTATTTACATTGCCCCAGATAATACCACTGTTGCCGAGCAATGGCGAGGTATCGGTATTCGTATCGAAGACAGCGTGATTGTTACCGCCCAAGGTCATGAAGTCATTACCCAAGGCTTGCCGCGTAGCCGAAAAGAAATTGAGTCTTGTATGCGCACCGCCTGCACCTCACGCACCATTGGCAAATGGGTTGGCAAACTCTTGCCCAGTTATCGCCGTTGAGCTTGCCTTTAGCATGACTTTTGACCTGACTCAGTTCTTGAAAACCCTGCCCGACACCTCAGGCTGTTATCTGATGTATAACAGTCAGGATCAAGTCATTTATGTGGGTAAGGCAAAAAACCTCAAACGACGCGTCTCCAGCTATTTTCAACGAGAACAGGATCATCCCAAAACACGGGCAATGGTGGCGCAAATTGCCCGTATTGAACTGATGCTCACGCGCACCGAAACCGAGGCTTTCATCTTAGAATATACGCTGATTAAAAAACACAACCCGCGTTATAACATTATTTTTCGTGACGATAAATCCTACCCTTACCTCTATGTTTCCACGCAACATGCCTATCCTGGGCTGTATTTTTATCGGGGAGCGCGAAAAAAAGAAGGTCGGTTGTTTGGCCCTTTCCCCAGTCCCCCAGCCGTTTATGAAACGCTACATGAGTTACAAAAAATCTTTCCTGTCAGACAATGTAGCGACAGCTTCTTTCGTAATCGTGCCAGACCTTGCTTGCAATATCAGATTAAGCGATGCACCGCGCCTTGTGTTGGGTTGATCAGCCCTGAGGATTACGCGCTGGACGTAAAAGACACCCTTGATTTTCTGGAGGGCAAGTCTCAACAAGTCATTCAGCAGAAAGAGCAAGCCATGTTCTCTGCCAGTGATGCCTTGGACTTTGAGCGAGCGGCGGCGTTACGTGATCAAATTCAACGCCTCACCAGCATTCAAGCCAAACAATACGTTTCTGCAAGCAGTGAGGAAGATGTCGATGTGATGGTGGTACTGCCTGAGGCATCAACAAATCGCGTGCTGGTGTACCTGATGATGATTCGTGCAGGCAATGTTTGGGGTCATTCAACGCACTACCCAAAACACGCGGAAGATCACGCCTTAGATTTGGTGCTGTCAGCCTTTATCTTGCAGTATTACACAGGACGAGAGATTCCTCGTCGTCTGTTGAGCAATATCGCCTGCGATGACCCAGAAGGCATCAGTGCTTGGTTGGCAGATCAGGCTGGTCGCAAAACTCACCTCAGCCAACCACAGCGTGGACAAGGAAAACAGTGGATTGATCTTGCCCTCACCAATGCACAACATGAGCTAACCCTTGCCCGTCTTGCTGATCAACAAGATCAACAACTGTTGTTACAACTGCAACAAACCTTTGGGCTTTCGCGTCTGCCCAAGCGCATAGAATGTTTTGACATTTCCCATCTGCATGGCACAGACACCATCGCCTCACAGGTGGTTTTTATCGACGCTCGTGCCAGCAATAAAGACTATCGACGTTTTAACATCACAGGCATTACCGCAGGTGACGACCCTGCCGCCATCTATCAGGCGGTTAAGCGTCGCTTGTTACGTGGACAACAAGAAGGCAATCTGCCTGATCTGCTCATCGTCGATGGTGGACGCACACAACTGAAACAAGCGGAAGCGGTCAGAACAGAATTGGGACTGGAAACCCAAGTGATGTTGCTGTCTATCGCTAAAGGCGAAGGCAGAAAAGCAGGTTTGGAAACCTATTACCAACACTCAGCTGATGAGGTTGGTAAACAACTCTCCGCGGACGATCCCCTAGCCCATCTTCTGCAACGTATTCGGGACGAAGCGCATCGGTTCGCACTCAGTGGACAAAAAGCCAAGCGCAAAACCCGACAGTTGGGATCTTCGCTAGAGGACATCGCTGGCGTTGGCACAAAGACACGACAAAAACTCCTCCGCGCCTTTGGCTCACTGGCGGAAATCAAACGCGCCAGCATTGCAGAGCTGGTTGAAAAAGGAAAAATCAGTCAAAAGATCGCTGAACGCATTGTGGCGAGTTATCAGCCAACAGATCTCACAAACGCGCAACCATCTGCCACGAACTAATGGCAGAGGTTGCCACGAGAATCATGCCAAACACCATTTCTGAGGTACCGCCCGTGCGATAAATCCCAAATTTCAACCGTGCTTTACCAAAAGGTGTCCATAAGGGTACGCCAGACAAGCTACAAGCATCGACCACAATATGCAAAATACCCGATAATAAAAACCCAACAACCAACAGCTCAAACATCCAAAACCCAATAATCTGCTCAACCCATACCAACCATAAAGCCGCTAACCACAAAGGCAACCAATGGGTTAAGGTACGATGTGGAACAGCGCGAACCCATTTGCCCTGCTCTTTTCGGCTCATTTCCAACCAATCTGGTGCTGAAGATCCCACCAACATCCCAATGTAAAATAACCCTAGATCAACCCACAGATTTCCGACCTTTGCATAAGGATTAGCCACCCAACCTGTCACAATCGCCGCGGCGATTACCGCAAACATCGCGGTTGTGGTCATTAAATGCCCTTGTTTTGTCATTTTTTGCTTCCTTGTGCTGATGATCTTTTGTTTGTGTAAGTCTCTGCTAAATGAGGCTTATCTGTATCAACACTTATCGGCAAAACAAGAAAAAACTGAA
>CAZLOM010000123.1:0-4847 GCA_964561185.1 uncultured Piscirickettsiaceae bacterium | reverse complement strand
AATTCAGCATCGGCAAGGGCTTTCTTAGCATTATCCTCTGAGGTCTTGGCATTCTTTTCAGATTGGCTTGCATTCTCTTCACTGGTCAATGCCTTGCTTGCGCTATCACTTGCATTTGTCGCAAAGCCAGAGGATTTCTCAGCCCAATGCTTTGCTGAATACTTACCAGCTTCTACCGCTGTATCCGTTGCATTATCAGCCCACTTTTTCGCATTTGACTCTGACGTGCTTGCATTTGTCGCAAAGCCAGAAGACTTCTCAGCCCAATGCTTTGCTGAATACTTACCAGCTTCTACCGCTGTATCCGTTGCATTATCAGCCCACTTTTTCGCATTTGACTCTGACGTGCTTGCACCTGTTGCAAAGCCAGATAACTGGACAGCAAGTGCATTCATTTCAGTGATGAAGTTTGGTAACTCGCTCGCCCATTTGTCTGCATTAGCGGCATAACCTGCCTTACCCATGCTTCGACGTGGGATAACAGAAAACTGTGTAACCTGTTTAACTGTGGTTGTATCAGCCATTAAATCAATCCCTCAACTTCTACCGTACATTTGCTCTTGATCAAGTTACTAATGACTTGACTGAAATCTCGGTAGTAACCATAGACAATGGTACTTTCCATATTTTCACTTCCTACCCAAACAATTGGCGTAGTCTTGTAAGTCTGCAATTCTTTCTGAATGAAATCGACTCTGCGCGTTTCAACATCAATGTCATAATTTGCGCGTTTTGATGATTCCCTCGGCACAACGGTGACGTTACCAAAAGGGTCTGTCTCTTTGGTCGAAAAGTCGATGATGCCGACACTTGCGCCCCAGTTGAGCAAACCAACATCTTTAACTTGACCGATCAAAACCATACCAACCGATACTGTTTCATCTTCAGCACCAGAAATGGTGACGCTAATGCTGGCGGTGCGATAAGGCGGTAAATCAAAAATGGTCACATCGCTTTTCTGGTCAAAGTCGTTAAAAAGCCAATCGAACATATCCTCAACATTGGTATCCGATACGGTGCTGATTTCACGGTTATACACCTCGCCATCAACCTTATCCGTCATCACAATTTTCACGCTTGCGCACAAGACATTAAACAAGGCAATGCCGTTCACAATGGCATTAGGGGTAATGGTGAAGCTGATGCTTCCTGTTGATTCCGTTTTGGTATTGATCTTGTCGTCAAAGGCTTTGTTCTTGTTAGATACACCGACATAAATCCAGTTATAGTTGGTGGTGTTGTTAGGTGGATAAGCATTGGTGTTTGCCGTAATGCACTCATACACATCTTTCCCCACGCTTGCTCGCATACCTGCCGTGTAGCTTGTACTGGCAGACCATGCACTCGGCTCGGTGTAGCTGAGGGTGTAATCACTGATCATGCTGTCGGTGATTTTGGTCGGAATCATGATTTTCATGCTGTCACCTCTGCCATTAAGTAAGCCGCCAATTGAGCGATTTTGGCATTCACCGCCAATGCTTGCGCGTTGATAAACTCAGCACCCAACTCGTTTGATGTTTCATAAACAGGAATTTCGGTTAACAGGCTTTGTACCTGCTCATTAGTAAGCACGCTATTACCTGCCAAATAAGAACCCAATGCGGCAATTTTGGCATTGAGCATTCTCATTTGGATATTGAGCCAGTCATCTGTAACGACATCGCTGGTTGTGCGTAGTGTTAATGGCGTTAGCAAAATAGAAATCTGATCATCACTTAATGACCCATTCGATAAGAATGCCGTCAATGCGCTTAATTTAGACTGAATCGCTAATGCTTGAGCGTTTAACCAGTCATTTGATAATTCATCGGTAACTGACAAACTCGGAATGACAGTTAGAACCGTTGCTATCTGCTCAGTCGTTAGTTTTGGTGTTGTCGTTGTTGCTGTGTTAGTGGCAATGGTTGCAGTAGATACTTCATTTCGCTCAATCGCTTTTTTAGTCTGAATTTGCGTTTTTAATTGCTCAAATCCTTGCGTATTGCCGTCTTTTAGCTCATCTAAAATCTTTTTAAGTAGATCAATCGCTAAATTATCACCAGAAGCATTATTGCTATTGCCAATGCGTGTTACTGGTGCCGTAAAGCCAACTGCGCCACCTTCAGCAAAGCCACGCTTGCGGATGGTCTCAAGTTCGTTAATCGCGTGTGGGTATTTCTCAACTTGCCACTTAGGTACAACATACTCGCCTTTATGAACAATGCCCGCTGGTTCGTATTTACCGCCGTCGCCTGTGTAGCCGCCGATAGAGTAACCCATTTTCTTTGTGTAGTCTGCGACAGCTAAACTTTTCGGGTCTGTGCCTTGGGCATAGACTTTTGATTTTATCTCAGCGAGAGATAGCGCAATAGCACCACCAGATTCAAGAGAAATAACAATATTGCCAGACTTAGAGGTATAAGCGTTATATTTTGGAACTACATTTGTTTGCTCAATAGATTGTTTTACGGTTCCATTTGCTAGCGTTGTTGTTGAAGAAACAGGAGCGGTCTCTGTGCTGGCAAGTGCAGATTTTGCGCTATTACTAGCTGACAAAGCAGTGTTGAAATTCGCCATTAACTGAGCAAACTCATCTAGCTTTGTTTTGAGTGGTGAAAAATCAATGTTAGCTGTTTGTGCCGCATAATCTGACAATTTTGTTTGCAAATCATTGTACTGCTCAACCAGTGTTTTGTTGTTGATTGCAAGACTACCTTGAACGCTGTTAAATACGCTTTCAGCTTGCGACAAGCTGTATTTTGCATCAGACAATACGCGCACCAATTGATCAACCTGATTGCCTTGTTTGCCAAACTTGGTAATGATCTGGTCAACCGATTCCCCAGAAGCTGATACCTTGGTTGTTAATTCCGTGTATTCAGATTGCACCTTTGCCAGTTGTTCAGCTACTGTCAACTCAGTCGCAACACGCTCATCGCCTGCTTTTGCTTCTGTTAAGGCTTGCACCATGCCGACCTTAGCCATGATCTCGCCTTTCTTGGCAAGATAATCTTCATAGCTTGACGCTGTTTGGTAGGTGTAGTCGAGTAGGTTCTTAGCGGTATCTGGTATTTTGGTAATAGCTGATTGGTCGCCAGTTAATGCGTCTGCTATAGTTGTACCGAATAGCGTTTGGTACTGAGACAGCTTGTCATAACTGCTTGCGTTGTCGTCAACCTGTAGGCTGTCAATGAAGTCGTTAAGCGTAACCGATAGCTTTCTAAAATCAGACTTGATCTGGTCGTTAAGGCTTGCCATTTGCTCTTGCAAACCAAGCGCGTAATCAGCAATACCTGTCTTTGAATCATCTAGTGAGGATAAGGCGTTATCGCGATCACTGGTTGCTTGTAATCGAATATCGTTAATGTCAGCCAGTAAACCAGACTGATAGTCTTTTAACGCTTGCAAGCTGTCAGACAGCGCGAGGGTAGCGTTCTGGTAATCTTCCTGCGCTTGCTTGGCTTTTTCAAGCGCATCCGCCTCGTCATTTATTGCCCTAATTCTTAAAAACAACTCCTGATTCATCGGGCTTATTGATTTCAATTCTCTTTCTCTAGCTTCAGTCTCGCTATCAGTCAGCTTTATCAGCTCGTTTTCAAGATTAATTCTTTCTTGCGCTAAATCTGCATCCGTTCTTACAGGGTATCTTAATCGTTGATATGCTTGATCGAATGTTTCAATAACATCTGGTATTGCTGAAATTGATGAAGAAAAATCATCAATAGATGATTTTGCATTATTTATGTCGTTTACTGTCGAATTTGTCGTATCTGAAACGCTCGCAACAACTTTATTTGCCTCATCTATATAGTCAGACACACTGCTTGCATTTGCTAACAGATTTTCAAGAACTGGGACTAACGCCTTATCTGAGTAGTATTCAGATATAACCTGGGCATTATCGTTAAAAATTTTTATTTTTTCTAAGTTTTGTTGGTACTCGTCAACATATTTAGATACATCTTGCTGTTGGTTATTGGTCAGATAATCTTTTACCGCTTCATTAAAGGCTGTCTGCGCTGTTGATGCTGTTATCTCGCCAGAGTTTAGTTTCTGCATCCAGTAGTCATATCCAGCCTGATCTATCTGATTTCTATCTGACCCAAATCCTACGCGACCAATGCTTGCATAAAGTGCAGTTACGATCTCATCTGCATCAGTGAGTGATGAGATAACTGGCGCAAGGTCAGCAGGTTTTGCTTTTGCACTTATATCAGCGGTATATTTATTGAACTCATCAATAGTTTCAAATACTTTGACACCAGTATTGGCAAAAATCATTTGAACGTTTTCGCTAATATCAGAATAATTATTTAGCTTATCGTTTATTTCATTGATTTTTGCAAGGTATTCTTCTTTCGTTTTTGGTGTAAAACCAATCGTTTTGCTAATTGTATCTGCTGTTACTTGTTTTTGGATGTATGACTTATTTAATGATTCAACAGACTGTTGAATAGATTGCATTTGATTTTTAATTGCAGCCGTAGCGTTTGCCAGAGTCTTATAGAAAGAAGATAGTGCGCTTGTGTTTGATGTTATGGCAACATAAGCATTTCTTCCAGAAGATGTCGTTAAATCAAGAGATCTAACTAAGTCAACAAGAGCAGATTCTGTTGATGGGATATTTTGATTAATATTTTTGAATATCTTTCTTACCGATTCACTTACTATCTCTGACTTTTGTGCATCAGTGTAAAATGCCTCAACGAATGCTGATTGCGCTTGCGCAAGATTACCAATGCCGCCAGCCATATTTGCAAGATCATTAACAGCATCAATCGTTGTCATGCTAAGAATTGCGAGAGAATCATTTAAGCGACCTATCGGCTGATTGAACAAATCAAACTGCGTCATCATGCGTGACAAAG
>CAZLOM010000122.1:2446-4870 GCA_964561185.1 uncultured Piscirickettsiaceae bacterium | reverse complement strand
CCACATCTCTCTTGCATATTCAGCAACAATCGTTTCACGCTTAAAATCTAAGCCGCGAACACGACCTACTTGACGATAGTGTTCGGCTTTTTCAGGCTGATCCATCAGAGTTTGAATGGCTTGGGCGAAAGCGTTAACATCGCCTACGGCAACCAACGCGCCAATACTTGCCCATTCAACCCCATCACCGATGTGCATTTGATGGTCTTGATTGGACTCGGGGGCAAGGATTTCTCTAGGACCGCTGGTACAATCCCCTGCAATCGCAGGCACACCGCAGAGTAAGGCTTCAGCCAATACATTTGGGAAACCTTCACTACGAGATGCCATGACAAAAACATCAGCACGAGCAACATAGCTAAAAGGATTTTCTTGACGACCGACAAAAACAACCCGCTCGTCCACTCCTTGAGACTTTGCCAACCCCTTCAAAAAGTCTTTGTAAGCACCATCACCGACCAGCACCAACTCTACCCGCTTGGGTAATTTAGGCAAGGCACGAATCAGATCTTCAATTTGTTTCAGCTCAATCAAGCGACCGACAGAGACAAGGGTAAATTTTTCAGCCGATTTTTGCCAGCCGACTGGCTCTGCTTGGGCTTGCAGTGCGATTTTCTCGACATCGTAAGGATTGTGAATCACCACCTGCTTGGTCGATAGTTTGGGCATCAACCGCGCAAGGTCGGCTTTCATGCCATGAGATTTGAGAATGAGCAGATCAGCCTTGGGATACAGCCACTGAATCAGCGCGAGGTTAATTTTACCCAACCACCCCTCTTGCTGATACAGGCTCACTTGCCCCACATTAACCATCTGAACCTGATGCGTTGACCCACAGACCCGCGCTAAGGCATTGACATAGTTGGCACGATAAACATGACTCTGCACTAAGCTAATATCTTGTTGTTTAATCAATCGTTTTAATCGCCACGCAAAGATTGGTAAATATAATAATTTTTTCCACCCTGCTTCTTGACCCGTGAATTGTGACAGATAAGTCACTTCTAAATTAGCGGGTAGCGCGTAAAAGTTATTATGCTCTAAACAGACCAAGGAAACCTGCTTGCCCTGCTCTGTCAGGCTATCGAGTAGGATACTGACCACACGTTCTGCACCACCGTTGCCTAATGAATTAACCAACAAAACAACTTTCTCTGACATCTGTTTGCCTTATTTTGCCTGTACCTAAGAATTTAGTGCTAAAATGACCACATAGAACTATGCACATTCAGTATGCAATCGTTTTTTGTGCATCGCACGCTGGGCATGACGCACAGCACTGCTATGTGTTGATCATACCATTATTTGTTTATAGTGAGTAAGTGTCGCATGATTTATGTTAATAAACCTGTGGATTTACCCTTTAAGGAGCAGATTATGTCCTCTCAAATGAGTCGTCCTAAACCACTGGTTGTTTTGGGTATTGGTGCTGTGTCATTGGTTGCTTTGTTTTTTTCCTTGGGCGATCCAGGCAAAGAAGAAAGACAACAGATGATGAATGGCTTGGCTGAAAGTCAGGAAAACATTCACGTTCTTGAGGAACGCTTAGTTCAGCAAGATAACGCTTATCGTCAACAAGCTGAATTGGTTCAGCAATTAACGCGTAAGCTAGAAACCGCTGAGGATCAATCTGCGAAACTGAAGGCAAAAGTCGATGAGTTAGAAAAAAATCTGGCTAAGCTAAAACAACCACCACCCCCTATCAAACCAGTGGTGGCTGTCAAGCCTGTGGTAAAGCCTGTTGCTAAACCCGCACCAACACCGCTCAAACCAGCAGTCCCTCCTCCTGTCCCTGCTAAAAAACCCTAAGCCAGTCATTCCGTGTCTGCTATTGGGATATTTGGGGGGACATTTGATCCTATTCACTTAGGACATTTGCGTTCTGCGTGGGAGGTGACGCACCAGCTTGCGTTAACGCAACTCTATTTTGTGCCGAATGCACAAACGGTGCATCGAAATCAGCCCAATCTTTCTTTTGCTGATCGCGCTAAGATGGTTGAGCTTGCTATTGCAGGTATCCAAGGGTGGTCTATCAGTCGGTGCGAAGGCGACAGATGTGGTGCCTCCTACTCTTACGATACCCTGCGTCATTTCCGTGATCAAGTGGGGGCAGAAACGCCTATTTGGTTGATTGTGGGTAGCGATGCCTATCGGCACTTTCATCAGTGGCATCGTTGGCGTGAGATTCTTGATTTGTGTCATCTTGCGGTGATGAGCCGTGCGGGAGAGCCAGTCATTGGTGGTTGTGCTGAAACCCAAGCAAAGCTCGATCACGATCAATGCTCCGCAAAGGTTGGACGTGTTGTCCCTGTTAGGGTAACTGCCTTAGCCATTTCTTCCTCACTCATTCGTGCTGAACTATCGGCAGGCAGATCACCCCGTTTTTTGGTACCCGAAACCGTCTTAACTTATTTACACCGCGAA
>CAZLOM010000122.1:0-2346 GCA_964561185.1 uncultured Piscirickettsiaceae bacterium | reverse complement strand
TGCAAGTCAGCAATGGTCACAACACCTGATGGCGTTAAGCCCACACCCTCGTATAGATTTTTAGGGTCAAGTGCAATTTCATCACGGGTTTTATCGCACAATAAGGCTTTGACATTACGCACTTTGATGAGCGTTTGTAAGCGACCTTTCAATTCTGCACGACGATCCAGTAACGCCTTATCTGCAATATATGGGGTACCCGTGAGCGCATCATCAGTGACGAAACGAATGCCATGACCGACAAACACAATACTCACTTCATAATCACGCAAATCGCCTTCGTAAGCATTGAGCAGATTATTCACTGAGGTTAGGGTGGCTGAATAACGGGTGACATCATTGAAATCGACATGATAGACCACTTTTGCAGGTGCTGAAAAAGCCGTCAGCGAAAACAATAGGGCAATAGTGGCAATCAGCCTTTTGATAAGGTAAGAGAAGTTCATTTTTATGCTCCAATGGTGAACCGTGGATTACGCACTTACGCGCTTAGTTGCATCATAAACCTGACCTGGTTTCCAATCAATATAAACGCTGTCTTTTTCTTTAGGGTGCGGTGCTTTCACAAATACCGCCTTGAAGTTGCTGTCACTGACGTTTTCAAAGTAATGTGACTCGTTTGGCGCACAGATCATAAAGTCACCTGCTTTCATCACCGTCAATTCACCGTTGACCCACACCTGACACTCACCTTCAAGGGCTAAGAAAGATTCTTCGTGCGTTTCGTGTAAATGACAGGGATGATGTTCACCTGGGGTAATCACCACCACACCTAAGTCAACATTTGGTCCCTTGGTCAGGTATTTAGGGCCGTGATCACCAAAACGGTACTCGTGTGCAGATTCATTCGTTACATACATCATGGTTTCCTTTTATCGTACAAGTCATTCAGCATCAGCTATGATTGCATTTCCAAATCAGCCAACACTGACTCAATACCCGCAATGGCGCAGGTTTCATTTAATTGGGAGTCAAAAAAACAAGTGGATTTGCGTTCAACTCAAATCCGAACCCACTGGTTTTATTCTAACACTAAGCCTTGCAACAGGTCATTATTTTTGATCATTGGTCATTAACGACACTGCGACGAAGCGATTCGATGTTGGTGTGGTCTTCTAGGTATTCAGCCAGTTGTAAGAAATCGGTTCTCGGATAACTGCGTCCGCCAGCTTCCTTAAAACCTAACTGAGGACGAGAACCATCAATAATGTGATACCCCCAATTCAATAAAGCGCGACTGTAGCGAATCTTGGCATTGTTGGGGTGAATCAGAAAACACAAGTTGTCTTGTTTTGTATTGACATACTGAGTGATGTGTTTTTGCAAATGAGTCAGTAGGGTTTGATTGTGCTTTTCAGCCTCTTTAGAAGCATCAAAGCTGTTGATTAAGGCAAACAGTGAGGCTTTTTTATTCCATGAACGAATATGCGCAAAAGTGCGAGTAATGACATCAGAGTTTTTAGCAATCCCTAACGGATTCAATGTGGTCGGAATAATACAGTAATCAAATTTTTCAACCAATGTTCTGGGGTTTTCGGACAACACAGGCGAGCAGTCACAAATCACAATTTTTACATCGGGATAGTCTATCTCACGCCAATCCTCGTGATTCAATACGGTAATGGTCGCACCAAGTTGGTTGCTTTTGGGTGTCGCAGGAACGTAAAGTGACGCATCTCCAGCCTCATCATCCTGATCATGCAAGAACAGTTTTCTTAAATTTTTGTCTGGATCTAAATCGAGTAGAATCACATCATAACCCATGAGGGCAAAAGCTCCAGCCAGATGTGCGGCGGTTGTGGTCTTGCCAACGCCACCTTTACAGGTAAATACTCCAAAATAACGTCTTGATTCCACGACTTCTGTATGGGGTGACGGATAGACATCATCAGGATGATCTTGTATCAAATCACCGTCTTCATAAGTAAACAACAAGGTTTGCTTGGTGCCACCCTGTTCAGAACGAATGAAGGTAACGGCTTGTTTGCTATAACCGCTGGCAGAGACAAAATAGCCTGTATCAAATTTATCAGCCAATGAAGAGGTCAGAAAGTCTTGAAACTTCTCTAGTGAGGCAACATTCACTTTCGCCTTGTGATTTTTAACCTGAACCGCAAAGCATTTGCCACCGCGTTCAAGTTCTATGTCATAACCTTTAGTGTTGGCGGGAGGGAGTGTTACCTTGAATCCCTTTTGAGAAAACAAAAACGCAATATGCTTCTCAAAATCATATGGGTTTTCAAAGGTAACAGACATCTCATTATCTCCTATCAATTGGCGTGGACTATTTTTTCACTAATTGACGTAGGTTAGCAACAATCAAGCCGAGTTGTGCTTTGTGTTCAT
>CAZLOM010000121.1:0-4927 GCA_964561185.1 uncultured Piscirickettsiaceae bacterium | reverse complement strand
CTGTGGGGGTTGCAATGGCGACAATGGTATCGGCTTGTGACATAAATTTTCCTTTGGCAATGACTTGTTAATCAATAAGATCGCTGAACAACCTATCTAACTGATCCAATTTCTTAACCACTTCTTCTGAAATTGCTTTAGGATCAACTAACTCAATCAGTTGATGAAATTCTCCCTTACTCAACAGTATTTGACCATCTAAGCGTTGCGCTAATCGCTTAAAAAAGTCTTCAGCGAAAAGACTGAGTTTCACATTAACCGTTTTAGCTTCCCACAAAATGCGAGACACATTGACATCTGCTTGTTTCCAAACATCAAAATCAGTAGCACTATCAAAAATACGCTCTCTGACCAAGCGATCTAAGATGTCGGTCATCTCTGACTCAAGGCTCAAAAATATGTCCGTATCTTGATAAGCGCGGGATACAAAGTTTTTTAAGACCTCTGGGCTAATGAAATAATTCTCTGTTTCGTAGCGTTTCCAGTAAACTATATGCAAATCACCTTGTTCTGAACTTTCCCTGTTTTTGCCATCATTATCTAAAATGGCTAAACCTTTCAGATTGGGTAGTAGGTTTTTGAGGGCATAAAAATGTTCTTTCGGTGTAAGACCAAAGCCCCCTTCGACACGTTCCAGTTCTGCGTTGAGTGTTTGATTTGGATAATTATTTTGAACGTAAAACGTATTAATACGCTCATCCCAACACTTAGCAACGGGATGATTAAGTCGATCTGCTAAGGCTCTGAGCATATCGACATCAGTGCTACCTTCAACATACAAGACATAACCTCGCTCACGCGCTTTGACATAATGTTCAGCACCAAAGTTTTTTAGGCTTTTGCGAATATCTTGTTTTTTTGCCAGATTGTCTGCTTTCCCATCAATCAGCAGGGTTAGATTTTTGTCTAAGGCTTCATCTAAAATGACTTCTGAATGTGTTACCATCACCACTTGTGATTGATTTTGGGAGGCAATGTCTCTCAGCAAAACATAAATTTGCTTTTGGCGTAAAATTTCTAAGTGTGCATCAGGTTCATCAATCAGTAAAACACTGCCTTTGTGCGAGTACAAGTAAGCAAAAATGAGCAAAATTTGTTGCAGACCTCGACCAGATGAGGAGACATCTAATTTTTCTTTCACGTCTTTTTGCTGATAGTATAGTTCGATACTACCTCGTACATTTTCTGTTGGTTCACCGAAAGTCACTTGAAATAAGCGTTGCATGAGGTGAACGATCTGTTGCCAGTCATCCTTAGATTGATTCAACACCATCAAGCATAGGTTACGCAACACCTGTGCTGTCTGACCTTGCCCAAGCAGAACATCAATTCGCCCTGATTGTAATAAGGGTTCTTCCGTTTCTAGTCCCGACATGGGGTAGAGCAACTCTACTCTAATCTGTGCCGCATAGCGAAGTAAATCAAGTTGTTCAATGATGCTAGGGTCAGGCGTGCAGTAAACCAACTCATCGCCTTTACTCCTAAAGATCATCGTTACGGGAACCGTTTTATCTTGATAGCTAACGCCGACAGTAATCGTTAACGGAATGTCTTTATTGCCTGTACGTACATGGGTGTTGTGCCAAAAAAATCTTGTTCTCTGCACAGGTACAGCCACAATGTTCAAACGGTTGATGGCTGTTGAGGTTTTTTCTTTAGCTGTGCCGCCTTTTTTGGCATCGAACCATGTTTTAATTGCTTGCGACCATAAGGCAATGGCTTGAATTGCACTGGTTTTACCGCAGTTGTTTGGTCCGATTAACACGCTAGGATGTTCTAATTCAATACGTTGTGAATCACCAAAACGCTTAAAGTTTTGAATTTCGACATAGTGTAAAAGTTTCATCTGGTTAACCTTGTCTATTGTTGTTCTTTGGGTTAGCGTGTGTCATGATCTGAATAACAGGCGGGATGGTAGGTCATGAACAACTCGCCATCAGGGCATTTAACAAATCGCTTTGTTTACCCATTCGCTCATCAATCCGTGCTTCTAACTGGTCGCACAAGCTCATGAGTTGGTCAATTTTAGCGACAATGCGCTGTTGTTCGGCTAGAGGTGGGAGGGGAATAAGTGCTTCTTTGATTTTACCTACATTCAAATTTGGTTGAGCGGCACCCTCTGCTAACGCCCTAATCTCTTCGTACATTTTAATAAAAAAATACTTCAAATAAGCTTTAGTCGGCTTAGAAGAGTTATAAAAAACCATGGCAGCTATTGCCTGATTTGTTGCACCAGCTAGAGCTAACTCAGAAATTTGACCTCTAGTTTTTCCTTGACCATACAATGCAATAATTAATGAACCAGCGGGGAATATTTTACAGTTTGTTTCCTCTAGAGCCTTCTCTGTGATGAATGTTTCTGGCTTTGATGCAATCAGATTATTGGTCGCAGAACTTGTATACCAAGGAATATTTCCATTGTAATATTCACTATTGGTCGTTGCTGGTGTTGAACCTGTACCGACATCTACAACTTCTCCCAACCTCACCCATTCCCAGCCTTGTGGCAGTGGATATGGCTTTTCAGCTTCATCAATCGCTGGCAAGGGCTTTTGCTTTTTGATTTTACCTTCTTTTACCAAGTGTTCTTTTTCAGCAGTAATTTCCTTGAGCAGTTCGCTGGCAGGTTGGTCTTTGGGGTCTTGTGGGACGAGTTTACCCATCACCGCTAGCTGTAAAATGGCTTTGCGTAGTTCTTTAACATTCGCTTTATCTTGGTACAGTGTCTCGAAATGGGTTTTGAGAAATTGCCAAGCAGTTGGCGTGTCATCGGTGGTTAAAAGTTGTTGTATTGCGGATTGATGCGTTTGGGTGCGTTGGGTCGCTTGGGCTTGTTGTAAGGCTTCTAAAGCATCGCACTTTGCCATGAGTTCGTCGATTTTAGCGACAATGCGCTGTTGTTCAGCTATAGGTGGGAGGGGGATATCGAATTGCTCAATCATTCCTTTTGTTAATGCTTCTCTTGTTGCACCAACTTGAACATCAATAATCATATTTTGAATGAGTGGGCTTGATAAGAATGAAACTAAAAACTTTGGTTCAACTTTTTCATTAAGACGAATAATACAAACATGCTGATTGACTCTTGCGCCAGTCATTTCTGAGGGTGCTGTTGTCACTCTTCCAATGGATGCTCCTGTAATGTTTAATAAAACATCATTTTCTTGAACAACGACATTTTTCAATTTTTCAGCTTGATATTCATTGAGATATGCTAAACCTTTAGCGTTAAATCCTTCAAAATGAACATTCATTGATCTAATCAAAGGAATACCAGAGTTTTGATAAGCGTTTTTACCGCCTGAAGGGGTTGATCCACTACCAATTTTAGTTGTTAAAGTCTTTAATTTATTCGTTGTCCATTCGCTTGTTTTGGGAAGCAGTTTACCCTGCATGGCGAGGGTTAACATCAGCTCGCGCAGTTTTTTAATGCCATTAGGTGCTGAAAAAGCCGTGTCGAAATGCTGTTCGAGTAGTTGAGCGGTGGGGTTAGTCATGATGAAAACCTGATAATTCTTGTTCAAGTAATTCAATACTTGGTAAACTTGTTTGCAATGATTCAGGCAATGCTTCAGAAATTTCAAAGCTTGAAACACCTATGGGCTTTTCTATTCCTCTGAGCGTATATTCAGCGAGTACACGATTCGGCTGTTGGCATAAGATGAGACCAATTGTCGGATTATCGCCTTCATAGCGCAACTTATCATCCACCACATTACAGTAAAAACTCATTTTTCCAGCATACTCTGGCTTAAAATCCCCTCGTTTCAAATCAATCACAACAAAACAACGCAACTTCAAATGATAAAAGAGCAAATCAATATAAAAATCTTGATCGCCAATTTCTAAGTGATATTGACGACCAACAAATGCAAAGCCTTGCCCCAATTCTAATAAAAATCTTTCTAAGTGTTGAATTAGTGCTGTTTCTAAGGCACGCTCATGAAAACCTTTTTCAAGCGTTAAGAAATCAAATAAATAAGGATCCTTCAGTGTTTGTTGCACCATATCAGATTCATATTCTGGCAAACACAAAGAAAAATTGTTGACGGCTTTTCCTTGTCTTGTATGTGCAGAGGTTGATATTTGCATGAGTAACACATTGCGACTCCATCCATTTTCAACACAGGATGACATATACCATGCTCGGACAGCTTTATCCTTAATTTTACTCATTAATTCAACATGATGACCCCACGGAATAGATCGCATGAGTTCAACTGAAAAAAGTGCCACAGGCTGTGACACTTTTGCATCATGATCCTCTTGTCGCAATGATTGTGGTATAAATGGTAACTGAGCATATTCGCGATAAAAAGCGAGCATTCGTTTAATGTTGCGCTCTGAAAAACCTTTTTCTTCAGGCAATTCATTATGAAGGTCTCTGGCTAACCGAGGAATAACTTCAGTTCCCCAGCCTTCTTTCTTTTGACGAAAATCAATCAGCTGTCCTAATTCCCAATAAAGCTGAATCAACTCAGCATTAACGCTCATCATTGCACGCACTTGTGAATATCTTACACGTTGCTTAATATCTTTGAGCAATAACGGATAATCTTGCGTAAACATAGATGTTGAATGACTCATCCTACACGCTCCAATGCCGTTACCAATTCATTTTTAAGGGCTTGTTGCGCTTGCGCCAATTGCTGGCTGATGGCAAGATACTCATTCATCAAGGTTTCAGGATCACCGTGTTCGATGGTTTCTTGATGCGGATTTTTGCAATCTAGGTTGTAGTTGCGTCCAGCCAACTCATCAACGCTCAATTTCCACGCATACTGATTCACCTCTCGATTGTTCCACCAGATTTTTTCACGATCAAACTCGGCAATGGTCAGCGGTTTAGAGCGAGAGTAGCTTTTGTAACCTTCGGGATAAGGATGCTCAAAAAACCAAACATCGGTGGTGGGTGTGCCTTTGTCGA
>CAZLOM010000120.1:0-5074 GCA_964561185.1 uncultured Piscirickettsiaceae bacterium | reverse complement strand
TGAATCAATCGTGGTGCGCTACTCATCAGTTACTCCATGAGTTACGGGTTGTGGGGTATGGGTCACGGATATAGCGGTAAATAGTCGTTATCCTGTCGCTAAGGTTTTGGTCATTATAATCAATTCATACGCTTTTTAAGCACAAGAAGAATTTCTTTTGCCTTTGGATCTATGTTATTTCTGGCGGTATCCCAATTTCCTGCTCGAACAAAGCGACTTTCAAGGATGTCGAAACCTGCATCATTGGCTAATGCTTCAATTTCTTCTCGATAATAGCGTTTGTCTCTAATAATATATTCAGCAGATAATCCTCCATCATTAATAAATTTTTCTTTTCTAAAAACATTGCCCGTCAATGTATCAATGATGAAATAATCTGGATTAAAAATATCTCCCGTTTTTTGCATGGTACTAGAGGATTTTAATTTAAAAAGGCTTTGCGGATTGTCATAAACATTTATTTTTGTGGTTGCAATGTGTTGCGTTAATTCCATGTTCATGACTGAGATAATGGCAATACCACCATCTGTTAAGGCATTGCTTAATGCGTTGAGTATTTTGATATTGTCGGCATTATCAGGAAAAGAACCGATGACATCATATAAACAAAGGGCGTAATCGTATTTTTGATCAGAAGAATAATGACGGCAATCTGCATGTTCAAAGGTAATTGAGTTGTCTTTAGCCTTACAATAATCAATATTATATTCAGAAAAATCAATGCCTGAAAGATGATGATATTCTCTTGTTTTTAATTCAAATAGGTGTCTTCCTATGCCACAACCAAAATCGATAATGGTTTTTGTTTTATCCGTAAAATAGTGGGTAATAAAATCAACTTCATTAGCCGTTCCTTTTGTCCAATTATGCTGATCCATCTGCATCCTAGAATAAGCATCAATTAGGGTTGAATAAGTTGAGCTAGAGTTACTCAATAATTGCTCTAGTTCTTCTGGGCTCATTACTATCTTTTGATCTTGAAAGACAAACGCTAACCACTCATGTCCTTCTGCTAACTCACCATATAGCCATTTATCTTGACCATAGCTGTGAATTTTGTCTGTGATCGTGTCATGGCTGGCATAAAATTGAGTATCCACGGTAGCATTGTGATCGTCGATCTTGATCGCATTAGGTTTAACAAAAGAAACTCTTTTTGCTATCTTATGAATTAACTCAATATGTTCTTCCATTTTTGAGAAGGATACTTTTCTATGTGTTGCAGATTCAAGCGTTTTAATGGTGAGTGGGTTTGTTGTTGCTAACCCCCAAGCCAAATCATTAGAAAATCCCCAGACAGAAAACAGTAATGTTTTAGCGATGGATTGTTTTCTATGGTTTTCATTAACAACCAATTGCGTAATCCAAGAAAGATAACCCTTGTCTGTTTCTTCTAAAACATAAAATGCTTGCCCAACAATATCATTATCCACACAAGCAAGTGACACAAAACTATATTCATCATTTCTCAATTGCTCATAATAAGCCTTTCCTAGCTTGATTCTTTGCCCAGCTCGCTGAGGTGCAGAACGACTATAATAACCATAATGATTTGAAAATAGCGTTGAGCATTTTTCTATTTCATGATCTGTTAAAGCAGAGCATTTTTTGGTGATGTATTTTATGGTTTTTTTATTTTTATCCAGCATAATATACTCCTTATTGATTAGGTGGCATGATTGGTGTTGAGGTTGTACGTCTTTTATTTTACTTTTGGGATTGTGTCCGTAGCTCATCGGCTGTAATATGCTTGATCTCACCATCAACAAGGACGACAATGCCTGTATTGGTTTGAATAGCGATTTGTCGGGCTTCTTCAGCGGCACGTTGTAAGGCGATAAGTGCGCCTTTTTGTAGTTCGTTCATTTGGTTTTCGTTATAAACGGCATTTTCAGGTAGTGTCATACAATGCTCCTACTATGTGCTATGAGTTGAGGTACATGATCATCGTTGTTGAAAAAAGACCAATGATTAACTTGTTGTGTATAAATTGGAAAGTTGTCCAATTCTGCTTGGTAACGACGAATAACGGCTTCGGGAATGTGGTGTCCGCCTTGTTGTACCCTTCGTGCCACACGGTTAATCGCTAAGTCAACGGGTGTCAATCCACGCTTGTACCAAAATTTGAGTTGCTTAGGTGGAATTTGTCCTGCAAGCACATCTCACGCCTGACCCGATGGATTCTTTTTGACTCACCTACGCCTTCTCCTATCGCTTGCTGGTAGGGGAAATTTACCTCAAGAAAACAACTCTGAATGCGTTCCAGTGCGAGTAAAAACAACCATTGAGAATTTACCGTTTTCTACCAATTTGTAGATCAGCAAAAAATCACCACCAACATGACACTCACGATAACCTTGCCAATTACCTGTCAAACTATGATCTAACCACTCAGGAGGTAAAGGGGCATCATTAGCCACCAATAACGTCATCACCTCTTTAAGTTGGTTCATGTCATAGCGACCTGAATGTGACAAACGCTCCCAATCCTTCAAAAAAGCCTTTGTGTAGTCTGAGGCACGAGGTAGCGGAGTTTGTTTTTTGGATTTGTTAGTGAGTGTTTTTTTCAATATCATTGATCAGATCATTCACTGTTGAAAAACGAACCATACGAGATGTTGCAATTTCATCTGCCTCTTTGATCGCCTCTAAAGTATCCTTGTTAGGCACTCGCAATTCAAAAGGTATTTTCTGCTCTGACACCACACGAGTTAAAAAAACGCGTATTGCATCTGAAAGGCTTAACCCCATTGCCTGTAACGTTTCTGATGCTTGTTGCTTAATTGTTTCGTCGATACGAACATGAACCATTGTTGAACTCATAACAGTCTCCCATAATATTGAGATACATTGTACATCTTAGCATCATATTAGAACAAGCTTGACATTCTTACAACTTGGTCGCTTCGATGTTCATAGCACCCATCAATCTGTGAAAGGCGACTCATTCGCCAACGCAAGAACTTTATTGATAATATCTTGTGAAAGATAGATACCAGAACCTTGTAATCGTTGCAGATACGGCAAAACGGTTTCGATTAACTTGTTTTGTTTTGCTAATAACACGATACCCTGTGAACCAATCATTTTTACGCCTTGCAATGCCGCAAAGCGTTTAGCTCGTTGGTCATCAATCAAGAGTAGATCAGCTTGTTTTTGTTGATATAGCTGAATAGCATCCCATTCGCCTTGTCCCAACCAAATCAATTTAGCGTTGTTTTCGGTTGTTACCTTGCATCGTGCGTTGACCAGATAGTTTGATAAACCAAGGGCGTGTGCTTTTTCTGTTTGAGTTACTTCTTGATATACGCTTTCTGGTACAAAAATACGGTCATATAGTTGTGATAATAACGGCAGAGCATCCATTGTTGCCAATGCGATCAGGGCGGAACTGTCTCCTACAATCAATGACATGCGCTTGCCTGTTGTTGCATCGCTTGTGCAAGTTCGTCAGCTAAATCATCGACATCTATCAAGTCTATTTGCTGTTGTCCTGCGAGTTGCATGGTTTCATAGACACTCAATTCTAACCAGTGTGCGGCTTGGGAAATGGATAATTTATGTTCTGCCAGTAACGTCATGACAAACGCGTATTTGGCTTTTTGCATCAAAGATTGCTTGGGTTCGTTGATGCTATAGGCTAACTCATCGGGTATGGCTATGGTGATGTTCATGAGGGATTCCTTTGGTTTTTTTCTTGAGTGCGTAAATTAGGACGTGCTCTTTTTCCTTGTTTAGGTAATCAGTTGTTCGGCAAAATTGATTAGCTTTGTCACGACTTCCTCAGCATCTCGACCAGATATTAAGTGAATGGGGTCATTGTCATAACGAAACTCAACGGCGTATGGTGTAAGCCGAGTGAGCCAGTCATCGCTAACAGGTAGGGTGACTGATTTTTCAGCCAGCAATGAAGCCAGTGCGAGTAAGTCATGTGTTCTTCTGAACTCTATGCCATGTAATACCAAGATCGCTTTAATGCTTTTCTCAGCCGCCTGCTGTGCATGAAAACAAGCAACACTCAACCCAGCCGCTTCAACGCCCAATAAAGCTAAAAAGGCGGCTTGATCTCTTTTTGCCAAGGTCAACAGACGATTAGCTTCGTCAAGAAAGGCTGTCATAGCAAATTTTGCCTTCTTTTTTTGCCCAATAGGGTAGCGTTCCTGGAACTTGTGATCGCTTTTCAAATTCAACTAAGGTCATCAACACCAAATCTACACCGATACTACTTCTGCCCAATGCTGATTTTAGGCGCAAATAAGTATCTGCTTTGTCTGAAAACTCATTTGCCAAGATAAGCAAATCAATATCAGAACCATCATCAGCTTCATTGCGTGCATACGAACCGAACAAAATCACCCTTGCTGGTTTTGGCAAAGCGGTTAACAACGGTTGTATGAACTCAGTGAGTTGTGTAGATGATAGCATTGTTGTTCTTACCATTCGATTTTACGTTCATCATGCCACGTGCCCGAGCAATGTCGGCTAACGCAAGGGTCACTAAATGAGGGTCTCCTTCTTCTAGGCAAGCATCTAAGTAAGCGAGCATATCCTCCTCTGTTTTGAGGTAATCTGCGGTATCGTAACGCGAAAAAGTTTCATTCATGAGGTTAGTCCTTATTTTGATCAAGCCACCAACTTTTCTGTATTGATTGGCTGTGATCTTAGGTACAAGGTTTCGGGTGAAATGTCTAATTCGTGTGGCCAACAGACGGTATGATATGCGACAAAGGCTTGGTTAAATAGCGTGATGTCTTTCAGTTGGGTGAATATGCCTTTTTCTAAATAAGGGGTCATGTCAAATAATCGATGTTCTTCCGATGCAAACCACAATTCTAATTGATAGTTGTCTAAGGGGTTAACTTTGATGACTTTTTTCATGGTTATTACTCATAATGTGACCAAAGGCGTAGCACTTTCACTGTATTTGCTTCTGTAACAACTTGATTGGTATTGGGGTCTTGGGATCTGACCCCTTTTATCTGCTTTCACCAGACATCACTTTGCATTATCTCGTAGCCATATACTGGTCAAGTAAAATTGTAGGAATATTTAAGCCACTTTTAGCAGTTTCAGC
>CAZLOM010000119.1:0-5104 GCA_964561185.1 uncultured Piscirickettsiaceae bacterium | reverse complement strand
AAAATAGCCATCGAAAAAAATGACTTCCCCCTAGTCAGCCGTGCTCAAGCCTGATAAACTGAAACCCATATATAAAAAAACCGCCATGGGTCAACACAACAGCTTTTTCCATCGGTGGATCATTATGCTAGAAAATAACCAACTGGATCAGGAGTTCTTTGAACGCTTCGATCAACAGGATTCCCGTCGCTTGCAAGGTTTTGATGCCTTTATGCAACGGCAGGGGATTACCTTTAATCTCTACAAGGATGGACAATTTGTAGAGCGCACCTTTCCATTTGATGCCATTCCGCGCATGATTCCCGCGCAGGAGTTTGCACGCTTGTCTCAAGGCTTGGCGCAGAGAGTCACCGCGCTGAATGCCTTTTTGAACGACATTTATGGGGCGCAAAAAATCATTGCCGACGGCATTATTCCGTCCGACTTTGTCTTTGGCAGTAAAGCCTATTTGCCAGACTTTCATGGCTGTCAACCGCCTGCCAACATTCGCACCCATATTAGCGGATTGGATTTGGTCAAAGACTCGGCCACCAATGATTGGCTGATTTTAGAGGATAATCTACGTGTTCCCTCTGGTGCCAGCTATCCCTTGAGCATTCGCAAGGCGTATCGCCAACTCTTTCCACAATTATTTGAGCAAATGTCGGTCGTGGACAGTCATGGTTACGGGCAACTGTTAAGTGAGATGTATGACGTGGTCAATCCTGGTGGCATCAGCGTTTTGCTCAGTCCGGGACGATTTAACTCAGCCTTTTATGAGCACAGCTATTTGGCACGTATCAGCGGTGCGCGTTTGGTGACCAATGCTGATTTAGAGGTGGTTGATCGTACCCTTTACCTTAAAGGATTTAATGGTAAACGCATTCGGGTTGGTGTTGTTTATCGTCGTTTAGATGATGATTTCTTAGATCCTTTGGTGTTCCGTGGTGACAGCTTAATTGGTGTGCCTAACTTGATGAGCGTCTATCGTGCAGGCAGAGTTGCCATTGTCAATGCTGTGGGTAATGGCATTGCCGATGATAAGGGTATCTATTATTTTGTGCCCAAAATGATTCAATACTACCTTGGTGAGACCCCCATTCTCTCGAACGCGCCAACCTACTTGCCTTGGTTTGAGCAAGATCGCACCTTTGTGTTAGAACATCTTAATCGCCTTGTTATTAAGGATGTGGCAGAAGCGGGTGGTTATGGCGTACTCTTTGGTGACAAACTCAGCCAAGCACAACTGGCAGACCTGAAAGCGCATATCATTGCTGAACCGCGTCGTTTTATTGCACAAGAGCGTATCGAATTTTATGATATTCCTACCTTGATTGATGGCAAGGTAGAACCGCGTAAGTCAGACTTGAGAATGTATATTGTTCATGGACAAACGGCACAAGTCTGGGCAGGAGGACTGACGCGCTATGCGCGTGAAGCGGGCAATTATTTGGTCAACTCATCACAAGGTGGCGGTTTCAAAGACACTTGGATCATGGGAGCATAAGCATGGCACTACAGAGTATGTATTTAAGCCCTCGTATGGCAGACAGTCTTGTGTGGTTAGGTCGCTATCAGCAACGTCTTGAAACGCTGGGTAAAGAAACGCTGATTTGCTTCGATGAGGTGATCGACAAGCGTCACTCAGCAGGCGTTGAATTGTTTGCTAAATTAGGCGTAAACTTAGAATATCCTTGTGCCAGCGAGTTTTTGTATCAAGCCTGTTATGGCAATCATCCTACCAGCCTACTTGAACTGAGCCGACAAGCCCGCGAAAATGCGATTGTGATTCGTGATTTGTTGTCAGACAGTTTATTTGGCAGTGTTAATGGCGTGTATCACGGATTGCTTGGACAAAGCGACAATCATCGTCTTGACGCTTACCAACTTGATCAGCTCTTGACCGAAATCGAATACTTTTGGGGCAGACTCAGCACGCGCCTGCTGAAAAGTCGCGCCAGCCAGTTTATTCTGCTTGGACAAATGATTGAGCTGATGGATTTGAAACTGCGTCTTTATGGGCGCGTGGACAGCCTACTCGAAGACAGTCAACAGCTGAATCAGTTGGGACGAAGTTTGTCCGACAATTGGCAGGACATGGAGCCACTCAGACAAACCACAGAACAGTCCTTAACCGAGTTAGCCCATAAAACGGCTGGTGTCATTGTCTATGACCATGTTTAGCCCTCTCGTATGATGTTATCACTCACCTACCAGATGCAGATTGATTTCTCACAGCCTGTGAGTCATCATCAGTATCTCTTTCGATTATTGCCGAGGTTAGATCGTTATCAGGCGCAACAGATGCGTTTGATGATTGATCAGCAGGTGATTGATTTGAATCAGGTGCAGACAGATGGCTTTGGCAATGCCTTGATTGCGGGACAGTCATTGAACGCACATTCTGGTTTGACGGTTCAGCTAACAGCATTGCTTAGGTCTCAGCCTTATGCAGACTTGCCCAGTCCTCAGCTGTTTTTGCCTCACACACCGCTCACCTATTTGTCGCAGGCTGAGGCGAGTGCATGGCTAATCGATCTTGACACAAGGCAGGTTCAGGATACGAAAGACTTAGCCTTGACACTGATGCGTTGTGTTTTTTCACGACTGAGCTATCAGCGTGGACAAACCCAGATTCACCACCCAGTACGGGCGTTATTGATGCAACCTATTGGCGTGTGTCAGGATTATGCGCATTTATTGATCGCACTCTTAAGACACCATCGCCTGCCAGCCCGCTATATGGTAGGTGTTGCCCAAGGTGAAGGCGAAAGTCATGCGTGGGTGGAGGTATGGTTGGGTGATGCTTGGTTAGCCCTAGACCCCACGCACAATAACGAGATTACGGCAGATATGCCATACCTGAGCTTTGCAATGGGGCGAGATTCTAGCGATTGTACGCTGAACGCAGGAACATTTAGGGGAAATGCACAGCAAACCTTGAGTGTGCAGGCACAACTTGCCTTGTGTCATTAACAGAGACCATTAATCGATAAGGAAGTCCTTATTATGCTTGAAACCATTTTTACCATTGATTTGCCAGTTGGTGAAGCCTATCAACTCAAACGCAATCGCTTTACCCCCGTTGAAACGCAAGACAATATCGGTAAGCGCATCAGCATCATTGCTGGCACACATGGCGACGAGTTAGAGGGGATTTATGTCATTACCCTCTTGGCAGAATGGCTCAAAAACAATCCCGATAAAATTCGTGGCACCATTGACCTCTATCCTTCGCTTAACTCGCTAGGGATTGACTCTATCACCCGCTCAGTGCCTTTTTATCAAACCGACCTAAATCGTATTTTCCCTGGTCAGGAGCAAGATACCTTTCCCAAGCAGATGGCAGCTGGTATTGTCGAGGCACTTAAGGGCAGTGATATTGCGATTGATATTCATGCCAGCAACATCTTTTTACGCGAACTGCCACAAATTCGCATTGCTGATACCTATATGGATCAGCTCATGCCTCTGGCAAATCAACTAAACATGGATTTTATTTGGGTACATGATGCGATTACCGTCTTAGAAGCAACCCTAGCGCATAGTCTCAACAGTCTAGGCACTAAAACCCTTGTGGTGGAATATGGGGTGGGGATGCGTTTAACGCCTCATTATGGTCAGCAATTATTAACAGGCTTATTTAACCTCATGGCAAAACAGGGTATTTTGGACATCGAACCCCAACAGGTGATTACCCCTTTTTGCTCAACGGCAGGAATCGTACACTACATGAATGCCACCGATGCAGGTTTGTTTATTCCCGCGATTGATCATTGCCAACGGGTGATTAAGGCGCAATGTGTTGGGCATATCCATGATCCATATGGTCATCGAGCTCCTGTGCCTTGCCTTGCGCCTGCGGATGGATTACTCTTTACCCTGCGTGAATATCCCATCGTATATGCGGGCTCACTGCTTGCCCGACTTTTCGAGGCGCGTACTTAATCATCAAATCATTACCCCATAGGAGCTCAACAGATGAATCGTCAAACCCTCTTCCGCCTAGCCTCACCCAGCCGTGATGATCTACACGTGGAAGGCTTTCGTTTTTCCGCGAGGGGACAGGAAAACATGACATCTGTAGCCATTGTCGCTGGTATTAACGGGCATGAATTGGCTCAGATGCACGCCGCGGCACAATTGGTTAACTTTTTGAAAGAAAGAGAAGCGAGAGATCCGAGTTTTATTACGGGGGAAATTTTGATCGTGCCTGCGGTTAATACCTTCGGCTTTAATATGGGAGAACGCCATTGGCCCTTGGATAAAACCGACATCAATGCCATGTTTCCGGGATTTGATCAGGGAGAAACCAGTCAACGCATTGCTCACCACCTGTTTGAGCAGATTAAAGCGGTCGAGTGGGGTATAGAGTTGGAAGACCGTAAAGATCAGTATGATTGTATGCCTTATCTTCGTCTGATCAATAGTGCTTTTGATGCGCGTCAAGCCGCCGCATATTTTGGGTTACAATTTGCCCACTTACGTGATTTCGTGCCTGCCGATGCAGGTAGCTTGCAATATAACTGGTCAGTTTGGGGGGTAAAAAGCTTTGGGTTGTCCTTTGGCGTAAAACAACAGATTGATAACAGAACCACCAACCAAGTGCTAGATGCTTTAATTCGCTTTTTGGCTAAGGTTGGCGCGATCAACAATACGCATATTTTCGAAGGCTATGCGACCAACATCATGACACAAGATGCGATCACGCTGGTGCCAGCACAGCATGCAGGTATTTTCGAGGCGCGTCAACCTGTGGGTGAGTTTGTCAAGAAAGGTGATCTGTTAGGTAAAATTTTTGATGCGCTCGATGGTCATCTGAAAGAAAAACTCTATGCCCCAGTGGATGGCATGGTGACTTGTTGCTACCACTATCCACTCATCTATCAAAATACCATTGCTTATCGTATGATTTCGATTTGAGTGAAGCGGTAGACACTACTAAACATAGTGGTAAAGATAGTGGATACCTCTAAACAACCCGTCATTCCCGCAAAAGCGGGAATCTATCGCTTCGATTTTATGGATCCCCGCCTACGCGAGGATGACAAAAGGGTAAGGGTTATAACGCCCCCCCTGTTTTTAGAAATCACTCCACTCGTTGCTGTTTGCCTGAGAAGACTTA
>CAZLOM010000118.1:0-5200 GCA_964561185.1 uncultured Piscirickettsiaceae bacterium | reverse complement strand
CTCAACCACGCCTTAGCCTGCTCAAACCCAAGATAGACGGCTGGTGTGGTGTATAGGGTTAATAACTGACTGACCACTAGCCCACCAACAATACTAATTCCTAACGGGGTTCGCAATTCAGACCCCTCCCCCGAAGCGATGATTAAAGGCACCGCGCCCATCATCGCGGCAAGACTGGTCATCATGATGGGGCGAAAGCGTTGTTGACAAGCAAGGAAAATCGCTTGTGCTGGTGTTCGACTCTGCCGTTGTAACACCAAGGCAACATCAATCATTAAAATGGCGTTCTTAATGACCAACCCCATGAGCAAAAACACACCAATCAACGCCATTAGGGTAAACTCAGTATTCGTCAACGCCAAAATCAACAAAGCCCCCAAGCCTGCCGAAGGCAAGGTTGATAAAATGGTCAGCGGATGCAGTAAACTCTCGTATAAAACCCCTAAGATCACATACAAGGCAATCACTGCCCCCAAGATCAACCAAGGCTGATTGCGCTGTTGATCACGCGATGCTTTGGCACTTCCCTGAAAACTCACTTGTACCGAACTAGGAAGGGTTAAATCAGCAAGGGTTGTTAAAATAACCTTCTCAGCCTGTGCAAAAGACACCCCTTGCGCCAGATTGAAACTCACCGTCGCCGAGGGAAAGCCACTGGTATGCACCACACTCAACGGAGCTTGCATCGTAGCGATATGAGCAACCGCCAGTAAAGGAATGGATTCCCCTTGAGCATTAACCAACACCAAGTGATCTAAACTTTTTTCTGACCTGAGCCTGTCCCCACTCACCTCCAACACCACACGATATTGGTTAATGTCATCATACAAGGTCGCAATCAACCGCTGACTGAAGGCATTTTGTAAGGCTAATTGAATGTCACGCATGGTTAATCCTAAAAGATTCGCACGCTCACGATCAATATCAATATAGGTTTGCAAGGCTCTCGCTTCACGATCAGAATTGATATCCGTCAACTCTGCCAGATTTGCCAAAGCACGTCTTACCTGCTCTTCTGCCGTTACCAACGGATCTAAGGCATCGGCACGAATGGACAGCGCGTAACTGGCATTGGTGGCTTGCGCACTCATCCTAAAATCTTGTACCGCGGATAAGAACAGCTTTGCTCCCGCCACCCGCTGAGTTTTCGGACGCAGACGGTTGATTATTGTCTCTACATCCACTTGCCTTTCAGGTTTGCCTTTCAGGCTGACAAACATAATCGCTGAGTTGGTCATGCCTGCTCCCGTATAGGCTGTCACCGTCGCCACATCAGGATCAGACTGAATGATCTGCACAAAACGCGCCAACTTATCACGCATGGCTTCATAGGAAATGGACTGATCGGCTTGTACCCGACCGATCATTCGCCCTGTGTCTTGTTGTGGTAAAAACCCTTTATCACTATGCACATATAAGTAAAGGGTTAAGGCAATCACGCCCACAATAAGCACCCATAACAGTTTCAGATGACGCAACGACCAAGCCAAGCTATGACGATACCCCCGCTGTAATAGCGTTTGCCACGCTGGGGAGCGCGTTACAGAATGGGTCAACCATCGCCCTGCTAAGGCAGGAACAACCACAATCGCTACCAATAACGACAGCAACACAGCCACCACAAGCGTTAACGAAAACTCTTGAAAAAAACGCCCAATCAGTCCTCCCATCAAAGCAATCGGTAAAAAAATCGCTACCAATGACAAACTAATCGCCGTTAAGGTAAAGGTTAGCGTTTGACTGGCATATAAAGCAGAAGATAAAGGAGACCTTCCCGCTTGCATCTGCTGATGAATTGCCTCAATCATGACGATACTGTCATCGACAATAAATCCTGTGACCACGATCAATGCCATTAAGGACAGATTGTTTAGACTAAAGCCTAACCAGCCAATGACCGCCAATGTCCCCAATAACACCGCTGGAATGGTGAGTGCGGTGATCAAACCATCACGCCAACTGCCTAAAAATAACCACAGCACCAGCGACACCAAGAGCACCGACACCAAGAGCGTCTCCTGCGCATCTTGCACACTGGCACGAATGGTGGTAGTTCGATCCATCATCACGGCAAGCTTTGCCGTTTCTGGTAGCAATGCCTGTAATTGTGGCAATACAGCTTTGACCTGATCAACCGTTTCGATAATATTCGCGCTGGGTTGACGATACAAAATCAACAGCACCGCTGGCTGACCATTGCTCGAACCAAAAGTGCGAACATCCTGTACAGAATCAACCAATTGTGCTACTGACCCCAAGCGAACAAGGGCGTGATCTGACTGCTTAATGCTGATTTGTGCCATCGCCTCAGCGGTTGCATCCTGAGGAAAATCAATCAACTGCCAGCGTTCATCTGGAGATTGTAATGCCCCCATAGGTACTCGACTCTGCTCGTTGACGATTGCGTTTTTTACCCCCTCAAGGGAAACACCTAATGCCGATAACTGATCCGCATCAACCTGAACCCTGACCGCTGGTGACGCACCACCGCCAATAGTCACCTGCCCAATCCCAGCGATTTGTGAAAACCGTTGACTCAGCAAATTAGCTGCAAACTCATAGAGTTGACCTCGAGACAAACGATCAGAGGTTAAGGCAAAAACCATAATCGGCGACTCAGCAGGATTCACCTTCTTAAAAGTGGGTTGCGTTGGCATCCCTGTTGGCAAAACCGATTTAGCCGCATTTAATACCCCTTGAACTTCTTTCGCCGCTGAATGGATATTGCGTTCTAAATCAAATTGTAATGAAATACGAGAAACACCCAGACTGCTCACCGAGGTGATTTCGTTCACCCCCGATAGCCCACCCAACAATCGCTCCAATGGCATGGCGATGCTACTAGCCATTACCTCTGGGCTGGCACCAGGTAGGCTGGCTTGCACACTGATCACAGGGAAATCTACCTGTGGCAAAGGGGCTACGGGTAATTTTAACAGTGCCAACCCCCCTAATAATGCTAAGGAAACCAACAATAAAATAGCAAAAACGGGGCGAAAAATATAAAAAAAGGCATATTTATTGCTTAAAAAGCTCTGGTTAAGCATAAAATATTACCTTTTCATTATTTGTAGCATGAAAAGGCATAGACCTTATGTAATGCTTTCCCACAAAGGAGAGATCATGAAAATTAGCCAAACTCAATATCAAACCATCTGTGGATTTTTCGCAGATCTTTGGTGTGCTTATCATCAGAAAACCAATTTTGATGGTAAATGGCGAGATAGAATGGATGCCAATCATATTCATTGGAACATCCAAAACATTGTGGCAGATTTGGCATTGCGTAAAGAAAACGCTATGTTAGACTTGCGTGAATTGTTAGAAAAAAGCGACATCTTCGTTGTGTAACGAGGTGAGTATTGGAATAACAAAAGCACAGGGTTGGTAGAAGCACACAGCAACCAACCCTTCACTTTTTATTCAAGAAATTATCCCTGATAACGCTGAACCACCAACGTGGCATTGGTACCACCGAAACCGAAACTGTTCGACATAATACAGTTCAGACCAGCATTATCCTGACGCTCACGAACGATGGGCAAATCCGCCACCTCTGGATCAACTTCTGTGATGTTGATCGAAGGCGCGATAAAATCCCCCTGCATCATCAACAAACAATAAATCATTTCATGCACACCAGCCGCACCCAACGAATGCCCCGTCATTGACTTAGTTGAGCTGATACGTGGCACTTCCGCACCAAATACGGCACGAATACCACCTGCTTCTTTTGAATCGCCAACTGGGGTTGATGTACCGTGCGTGTTGATATAGTCAATTTTAGCGGTCACGGTTGACATGGCTTGTTGCATACAACGAATTGCACCTTCACCTGAAGGCGCAACCATATCATAACCATCAGAAGTCGCGCCATAACCGACGAGTTCGCCATAAATTTTTGCACCACGCGCCAAGGCATGATCTAAGGCTTCAACAACGACCATACCGCCACCACCTGAAATGACAAAGCCATCACGATCTGCTGAGTAGGCACGAGAAGCTGTTTCTGGTGCATCATTATACTTGCTGGATAAAGCACCCATGGCATCAAACAACATACTCTGACTCCAGTGCAGTTCTTCACCCGCACCAGCAAAGACCACATCTTGTTTGCCCAATTGGATTTGTTCCATCGCACTGCCGATACAATGCGCCGAAGTCGCACAAGCAGAAGAAATCGAGTAGTTTACCCCTTTGATTTCAAAGGGCGTAGCCAAACAAGCAGAAACGGTAGAACCCATGGTTCTCGGTACCATATAAGGACCAATACGCTTAACACCTTTTTCTGCCATCGTCGCATTGGCTTCGATGAGGTTTTGATTGGATGCACCACCAGACCCTGCGATCAAGCCCGTACGCGGATTAACGATTTGCTCTGGGGTCAAACCACTGTCAGCAATGGCTTGTTGCATCGCAAGGTAAGCATATGCCGCGGCATCGCCCATAAAACGACGTTGTTTACGATCAATTTTATCTAAATCAACGCTAATCGCACCCTCTACCTGTGAGCGAAACCCACGATCCGCATAATCCTGTTGAAAACGAATACCACTATTGCCCGCTCGCAAATTCGCTTCCACTGCTTCAGCGGAATTTCCTAAGCTACTGACAATGCCCATTCCAGTAATCACAACTCTACGCATGGCAATGCTCCTTAGAAATTTTCAGTGGATTGGAACAATCCAACTTTAAGATCTGTCGCTGAGTAGATCTCACGATCATCAACAAACATCTTGGCATCAGCCAAGCCCATAAATAACTTACGCTTAATGACACGTTTCATGTCAATTTCATAGCGCACTTTTTGAGCCGTTGGCAGGACCTGACCATAAAACTTAACTTCACCAGAGCCTAAGGCACGACCACGACCTTGACCGCCAGCCCAACCGAGGTAAAAACCAATCAACTGCCACATCGCGTCTAAACCGAGACAACCAGGCATCACAGGATCTCCCTGAAAGTGGCAGTCAAAAAACCACAAGTCTGGTGTAACATCCAATTCGGCTCTGATCATACCTTTGCCATACACACCACCCTCTTCTGATATTTGCGTGATACGATCAAACATCAACATTGGCGGCAATGGAAGCTGAGGATTTCCAGGACCAAACATTTCACCACGTGCGCAACGTAGTAAGTCTTCTTTCGTTAAACTAGATGGACGATTCATGAACAGTGTCAACCCTAAAGAGATTAT
>CAZLOM010000117.1:0-5201 GCA_964561185.1 uncultured Piscirickettsiaceae bacterium | reverse complement strand
AGCGTAGCCTCTAAACGATCTAATAAAGCAACAATCTGATTAGACTGTTGCTCAATTTCTTGCATTTTACTATTGGTTGCATCGTAATCACCAGCACTGGCCAAAGCGATCGTATCGGAAACCGTTTGATGGAAAACTTCATGTACACGATCAAATTCACGAATCTCGGGCAAGCGATCTAAAACCTGTGCATGCTCTCGTCGCCATTGTCCTAACTCACACAGGTGATGATTCTGAACATGATCAACATTACGTTTATTTTGCGTGCCAAATACCACATCACTCATACTGACGCGCCAGTTTAAGTGGGCTTGCTTCATATCTGCTAACAGACTACGCCCTTTTTGAGCAACCAGCTTACCTTGAGCGGACAAATTGAAACTCTGTACAATCGCATCTAAGCTTTCCATCTGATGAGAAACCTCTTGCGCGGCACTGGCACTTTCTTGCACCAGATTGGCTGAGTGTTGTGCCGTTTTCTCCATCACTTGCAGTGCACGATTGACTTCTTGAATACCCACATTCTGCTCATTCGATGCGGTTGAAATATGTGACACCACATCCGACAAATCCGTAATCGAACCGCGAACCTTAGCTAGGGATTGAGACGTGCGTTCAACCAACATGGTGCCCTGAGCAATCTGCTCAACACTTGCGGTAATGAGGGTTTTAATCCCTTTTGCCGCTTCAGCAGACTTTTGTGCTAAGGCACGAACTTCCCCAGCGACCACTGCAAAACCACGACCATGCTCGCCTGCACGAGCCGCTTCAACCGCCGCATTGAGTGCCAATAGATTCGTTTGGAAAGCAATAGCGTCAATCAAGGTCACAATTTCACTGATTTTACTCCCTGAGTCATGAATATCACTCATAGCCTGTAATGCTGACTGCATCGCACTGTCACTATCTGCAACCTGCTCATAGGCAGTATGTGCCAACTGATTAGCACTCACAATATGCTGGGCGTTATTATTCACCGATGCCATCATTTGTGTCATGGCACTGGCCGTTTGCTCAATGGCTGAAGCCTGCTGTTGCACCTGTCCTGAAAAGTCTTGCACCCCCAGATGTAATTCTTGCACAGCTCCTCTCACCGAACGCGAAACAAACTGAACCTGACCCAACAATTCATTCAGGTTACGTAAGGATAGATTGATGGCATTTTGCGTACTGCGATAAGCACCTTGATAATTTCCTTGCATTTCGGCGTTTAACCGAGAGAAAGCAATTTCACCAATGGCATGAGAAATAACGCCCGAGAAACTCGACAAGACTTCCAATAGATCATTGATTGCCTCACCCAATGAATGATAAATACCTTGCGCCGTGCTTAGATCTAAACGATGATGTAGAACCCCCTCATGCGCCGCCTGCTTGACCAGCTTCACTTGATTCTCTAAACGAACCTCTTGTGTCCGCTCCAACCACTCAACCACATAGCCTAATCTTGCACTGCCATGATCAATCGGTGTAACCGTCAAGCGAATAGCAATGTCAGACAAGAAAAACTCACCAATCCATGACCGACCGCGCAAGTCTTTCAATAATTCATATTGTTGTGCAGGATGACGGTGAAACATACTCATATTACTGCCGACCACTTGTCGTGCCGAAAACTTAGGCAAGGCACCTTGAATGCTTTTCTCGTTACGAGAAAACATCGCTTCTAGCGAACGATTGATGCTAATAATGGTAAAATCTGCATCTGCAACCATAAGATTGGTACTGGTCGTGTCCATTGCCGCGGTCAGAATGGCAGATTGGCGATGATGATCATACTGTCTTGCCGCCGCTTCTCCCATACGGGTACGAATGAGATTTAAGGCTTCTGTCCAAGCGTCATGTCCAACAAAAGGTTGCTTAAACGCACCATTCATCAAATACTCAATCGCTTCCTGTTGCGCGGGTGCAGGACGCAGAGCTGCCAAAAACCCGTAGGCAAAATACGACAAGGCAAAAATAGATAAGATGGTGCTTACGATCACAGCAAAAATGGGCAGTTCATAACCAACCAGCATGCCCAACATCGGAATCGCATCTAATAGAGCGGCAAAAATCAATACCGATAAGGCAAAATTGATGCCTGTACGTCCACGCTCTAACCTAGTTGGTGTCAATTGCTTACGATTGGCATTGATGTCGGCATACAACTGCTCTGTTTGCGTAATTTGTTGACGATCAGCGGGATAGCGCACGGACACATATCCTGTGATTTGTCCTTTTTCGGTAATCGGTGCCACGTTGGCTTGTACCCAATAATGGTCGCCATTTTTTCGACGATTCTTCACAATACCAAACCAAGGTCTGCCTGCTGATACCGTTACCCACAAATCCTTAAAGGCACTGGCAGGCATATCAGGATGACGTAACAGACTATGTGGTTTATGCTTTAACTCAGCATCAGAATAGCCAGAAGCATCACGAAAACCTGCATTATAATCAACGATATTACCTTGTAAATCTGAGGTCGAAATAATGACCAAGCCCTCAGGCAAGTTGAATTCTTTTTGCGTTATCTGACTCATTATCTATCACCATTTTTTATGAATTTTATGAATTGGCTACTAACCATCTTAACCACCACACTAAGTACATTTTACCTGACAGTTCATCAATCAACCACGTCATACACCAAACAATTTTTTATACCCTTATTTTTATACCCTTATAAGCAGATAAGCAAGCCTGATTCCAAAGTGTGCTAAAATAAGCATCCTAATCTTTGGCTTTAAGGATAACAAACGATTATGCGCTCCCTACCTACTGTTCCTCATTTAGAAACCGCGCTCAAAGGCCCATTGTTAGCCATCGAACAAAAATTGCTCGATCATAAAGCACAAATTGAAGCTTGGTTTCGTTGCCAGTTTCGCGACACCCCTGCCCCTTTTTATGCTTCTGTTGACTTACGTAATGCAGGATTTAAATTAGCTCCTGTAGATACCAATCTCTTTCCCGCTGGATTTAACAACCTACACCCCGATCTGCAACCACTGGCGATTACCGCTGTCCAACATGGTATTGAGCGTTTTTGCGCTGTCACTGATGGCGTGCTGTTAATTCCTGAAAATCATACCCGCAATCTTTACTATCTCGAAAACCTATGCACCCTAGCGCAACTGATCAGTGATGCTGGCTATGAAGTCCGTATTGCCAGTATCAATCCTGATGTCACAGTGCCGACCGCCATCGACCTTCCTTCAGGCAGACCTTTATTGTTAGAACCCATTGTTCGTCAAGGTCAGCGGGTTGGTGTCGGTGACTTCTTTCCCTGCGCAGTCTTACTTAATAATGATCTATCGGCAGGCATACCTGAATGTTTACAAGGGATAGAACAAGTCTTGCTACCGCCAACCAGTTTAGGGTGGCACAATCGCACCAAAAGCCAACATTTCACGCATTATCGTGAGGTTGCCAAAGCCTTTGCCGCACTCATTGAATGTGATCCTTGGTTTTTTGACCCGCTCTTCACCGTATGTGACGATCTTGATTTCAAAACAGGTGATGGTATTGATCGCTTAGTTGATGCCAGCGAACAACTCTTTGCGCAAATAAAACAGACTTATCAAGCGCATGGCATTACCCAAGAACCCTATTTGATTATCAAAGCGGATGCTGGAACATATGGCATGGGCGTGATGTCAATCAAACATCCAGAAGAACTGCTCAAGCTCAACAAGAATGCCCGAAAAAAAATGACCAGTGGAAAAGAAGGCACAACCACTCAACGGGTGCTCATTCAAGAAGGGGTTTATACCTTTGAAACCGTGCAAGATGCGGTAGCAGAGCCTGTTGTGTATATGATTGATCACGCGGTGGTCGGTGGATTCTATCGGGTACATACAGATAAAACGATTACCGATAACCTTAACTCACCGGGAATGTTTTTTGAACCTTTGGCGTTTGCCGATGCTTGCATTCAACCAGACAACACCCTTAATCCTGATGATGCACCTAACCGCTTTTATGCTTACGGTGTGGTTGCAAGATTAGCATTGGTTGCGGCGGCAAGAGAATTAGCGGAAGTGTCAGTGGGAAAAGTCGCATGAAAACCCTCGTCATCATGGATGCGATAGAAAGCATCAAACCCTATAAAGACACCAGCTTTGCCTTCATGCTCGAAGCACAAAGACGACAGCATGAACTTTATTACTGCACAGTGCAGGACATGAGTTTTGCTCAGAATAGAGCAATTGCGCGTGTGCATCCTGTGCAAGTGAGCGATCAACTCACCGACTTTTTTCATCTCAGTGAAGCAATGAATTTACCCTTGACTGACTTTGATATTATCCTCATGCGTAAAGACCCACCCTTTGACAGCGATTATCTTTATGCCACCCATCTACTCGATCACGCCAAACGTGCTGGTGTTAAGGTCGTTAACGACCCTCAAGCCTTGCGCGATGTGAATGAAAAGCTGTTTATTCTACAGTTTCCGCAGTGTATCGCTCCTACCCTCGTTACGGCTAAGGCTGACCAGATTCGTCGTTTCTGGCAAGAACAAGGTGATGTGATCATCAAACCCCTTCACGCCATGGGGGGTGCGGGCATTTTTCGCCTACAATCGAACGACCCTAATGTGGGCGTGATTATCGAGACACTAACGAATCACGGTCAACATCTGGTGATGGTGCAGAGCTACCTGCCTGAAATTCTGCAAGGTGATAAACGCATCCTACTGATTGATGGCAAACCTGCTCCCTTTGCCCTTGCTCGCCTGCCTAAGGCAGGAGAAACCCGCGCCAACCTCGCAGTGGGTGGTACAGGGATTGCACAACTGCTCTCGGAAAGAGATTTATGGATTTGTGAACAAGTCGGTGATCGATTAAAGCAAATGGGCTTACGCTTTGTGGGATTAGATGTCATCGGTAATTATTTGACAGAAATCAATGTCACCAGCCCAACCTGTGTGAGAGAAATTGATGCTCAATGTCAGGTAAACATTGCTGGGTTGTTGTTTGATCAATTGTGTTTGTGATTGTGGTGGTCAGCACCAATAGAATGAAGGCAGTCCACAAGACTGCCTTTTTTGCATCTGGAATTGATCGACCGTTACGGGCTATAATATAGGTATAGAATCTTGAGGAGATTAAAAATGTCTATTGCTACCGCACCAGCACCTACCTTTGATGACGTTTGGCGTGCATTGATGCAGTTAAAAGATGCACAAATTGAAACGAACAAGCAAATGCAGGAAACTGACA
>CAZLOM010000116.1:0-5202 GCA_964561185.1 uncultured Piscirickettsiaceae bacterium | reverse complement strand
AGCACTCAACAAATCAGCGTCGAGGTGCTGACTGCGATGTCCAGACTTGATAAGCCCACGCACTGGCATCAACATAGAGTTTAGATAAGGCACAAACATCCAAATGACCTAACGCAATGGACAGCGTTGCTTGATCATTTTCCAATGCAAAAATAACGGCTAACGCATGTCCCATCTCGCCCACTTGATGCAACAAAGCGTCTTGCACTTCATCAGCTAAGGGGAGTTGTGCAACCGCTTGCGACATATCGCATTTCAAAAAAGCATCTAGGGTCGAAAATAACCCCACCAAAAACCACGCATCTTTATTCTGCTTAATCGCTAAAGCTTCGGCAACCAACGCCATAAATTTCGCACGGGATAAAGCCGTGTATAACAAAGAACTTGGGCTATCTTCTAAATTCGACAAGAGCAATACGTTTGCCCAAAAAGATACCCTTTCTGTACCTAAAAAACGAACCGCATCTTCCAAACCATGCACAGGAGAAGGTAGTGCCATAGCGGCACTATTCAGCATGGTCATCAATTGATGGGTCAATGCCACATCATAACCAATCACCTGTGCCAATTTTAATAAATCAACCTTAGGGTTATTTAATTCAGAGAGGGTTTGCAACAATGTTGCACGGTTGACCATGTTAGCTGTTGGATCAATCAGCGGACGCGTGAAACCATATCCTTCGAACCACTCACAACCGCTTTGATGATCTTGGACAAACTTTTTCTCAGAATCAACATGGATTGCAATGCGAACAATGTTTAGCTGAGACAATCTCTTATATTCTTCATCTGTGACCTTGGCGGTATCCAATTTCACATACTGAGCGACTTGAGTCATCCGCCAGCACTCTTCACTACCTGAAAAATTGACCAGCGCGATTTCTCCTCCGCCCTGACGAACGATTTTGGCGATACGTAACGCATCACTGTGCTGATAATCGGCACAACTCAATTCCAACACCAAGGATGACCAGTCCGTTTGCGTTAACCACACTTCATCAGCTAACCACCGAGATGGTACACGCACAAAGGCTTTTCCATGACGTAAATGCGCTTGAAAAGCACTTGATTGCCAAAAATCCAAGAAGTGACTTTGATCTCCTGCCTTTGGTTCAATACACCACGAATGCGCCATCAACTGCTTCCGTTGATTCAAAATGGGATAGCGGCGCATTTCAACCAATGATAAGACATCTTGCATATCAAATACCCTTATAGAAAATGATTAGTTATTCGCTTATACTTTATCGCTTATAATGTACTGCTATAATAGCTGAACTTTGCACATTAGAAAACACGAAAAGAGATGATTGTTGATCATACTACGTACAAACAATAAAAAACACTAGCAATAACCAAACCAACGAGGTAAACGACAAAATGCAAGCTGTGCCTTTTCCAGCATTACCCAAAATTCCTGATAGCGTTCGCTTTGCCGCGGCACTGGGGCAATTTTCCGACTCCATGCAACGCTTATCCAACATACAAACCCAAACCTCCAACCGTCTGTCAAAACTCATCCGTCTCGGGATGCTGGCGTTGGTAACACTATTTGCGGCAGTGTTCATCATGATGTTTATTATGGCACAACGCATTAACCTATTGGTTGATAATGTCTCCTCTATTAACATACACTTTCACAACATGGTGCCAGACATCAGTAGCATGCACAGTAACATGCTCAAAATGCAAAACAACATGAACAGCATGAACAGCATGCCAGTCAACCTAACGGAGATGTTGACTGAAATTGATAATATGCGCCAAGAAGTGACCAACATACGCACCTCTGTCACGCATATGAATACACAAACCCAACAAATTGCCAACCAAACTCATCTAATTACTTACCAACTACAACACATAGAACAACCTATTCTAGGTATTCAACACAATGTGGGTAAAACTGCCAGACCCATGCGTATTTTCAATAAATTCATGCCGAGACCCTGATTATGCAAACGCAACAAGCCTTGTTAGATATTTTTTGTAGCAGTATGGAGCAGTTCTCTCAGGTGATGAACCAATTAGAAACGAGAGAACAACAACTCAAAAAACAAACCAAATACCTTATGACATGGGTAATGACCGCACTGTTTATCGTACTTGCTGGCATTGCAGGGCAAATTTGGTTTTTTGCCAGTAACATGGTACAGGTGGTGGACAGTATCAATGAACTTACTCAAAATATGGGCTATACCCAAGGCGTTTTACATGGCATCAGTGAGCGCGTAGAAGGCATGGAACAAAGTGTACAGCAAGTCCCCGTGATGTCAGGATTGATGGAAAGTTTCAGCCAAAAACTCCCGCTAATTACGCAAGAAATACAGTTGATCAACCAAGAGATGAATGGGTTTGAAACCAGCTTGCAACACCTAGATACCAACCTCTTAACCATGAATACGAGCATGCAAAATATTAACTTACAAGTACACCTTATCGAAAAACACACGACAGAGTTTGCCCGCATTTCGTCACCCTAACAGAAAAGACACGAAAAAAACACAATCATACAAAAAACGACATCAGCATAAACTAATATAAGGAAAACTAATAGAACAATCAGCTTATTTGTCTGTTCAAGCACCTGCCTAAGCGTTACAATGAAAGCAAATAATACGAGTGCTTAACTACGCATCATTATCGCTAGCCGACTCATATCGAATCGAAAAAGGAATCTACTCCATGAACGCTCCACTTTACAATGCTGTGCTTGCTGGCATGTTACTGGGTGGGTTTGTGATTCTTCACTTTTGGATCACTGGACGCGCGGTTGGTTGTTCCTCAGCCTACGGTAACTTTTGCTCTTATAGCTGTAATCTTCCTTTTTTCCACAAAGGGGAATACGCCACCCGAAACCATCCCCGTCTGTGGTTATTGATTGGGTTGCCTTTAGGTGGTTTTCTGCACACGCTATTAACAGGTAATGGATTTCATTGGTCTTTCAGCATGGGGGTTTACGATGCGATTTTACCCGCAACCATGCCTGCCAAAGCATTATGGCTTGTATTAGCAGGGTTTTTATTAGGATTTGGTGCGAGATTGGCAGGCGCTTGTACCACTGGACACGTATTGGTGGGTAGTGCATTACTTAATCCCGTCAGTTTACTCGCTGGTGCCATCTTCTTCATATCCGCTCTCGTTACCACTCGCCTACTCTTTTTAGGCTAAGCATGACAGGTATAAATATCATGATCCACCACTTAACATCCTTGCTACTCGGTACCTTATTCGGATTTTTATTAGCCTATGCTGGGGCAACCAATTTTACCCTTCATGCTCAGTTATTTCTTTTCGAAAACAGTTGGTTATTTCTGGTCATGGCCAGTGCTGTCGCGATGGGTGCGCTAGGCGTGTGGTTACTAAAAAGATATCAGGTACGCGGCCTATTGACTTCTAGTAAAATTGATTTTAGTGCAAAAACCATGATGCCGAATTTGGTGATGGGGGCGATTCTGTTTGGTGTAGGTTGGGGAATGTCTGCCGCTTGTCCAGGCACAGCGCCTACCATGATCGGCGAAGGTAAGCTAGAGGGCTTATTCCTCGTTGGTGGCATTTTGCTGGGTACCATTGCCTACGGTAAAATTGAACTGTCTTTACGATAACGGCTAAAGTTATTTTCTCCCTTGCCGATAGCGAACCATAAATAAAAGCGATTGACGCGATAAAATACCGTCCTAGACAGTATCCAGCAAAGGGAGAAAAATATGTTCAACATCAATACGGATATTGCCTCACAAAATGTGATGCGCATCATGGATAAGATTACCCGTAATCAAGCCAAAGTCATGGAGCAATTGACCTCTGGTTACGCCATCAATCATGCCAGTGATAATGCCTCAGGATTATCAGTCGTCACCAACATGACCAGCCAAATTCGTGGTTATGACATTGCCGTTAATAATGCCAATGACAGCATTAACATGGTGCAAACAGCCGATGGTGCCTTAGACGATACCACCAGTCTCTTGCAGAGAATGCGCGAGTTAAGCCTGCAATCCATGAACTCGACCTATACATCAACGCAACGTATCGACATGAACACAGAGTTTCAACAGCTCAACAGTGAAATCAGTCGTATTGCGGGGGTAACTAAATTTAACAATCAAAAGGTATTTGGTGCCAGTTATCAATTCCAAATTGGCTGGGAAACAGGCGCACAAAACAAACTCACCATGTCAGGATTTTCGCTGGCACCCGTTACTGGTGATATTCTGACCATGGGTACGGCTAGCACCATGATTGGTACCCTTAGTGGGCGTTTGCAGTCCATCCAAACACAACGCGCCAGATGGGGTGCCTTGGTTAACCGTCTTGACAGCGCAGTGTCTAACATGAACAACATGAAAGTGAGAACAGAAGATTCTCGCAGTCGCTTGTGGGATGTGGATTATGCCAAAGCCAGTGCTGAGTTGGCTAAAAATCAAATCTTACAACAAGCCGCGATGGCAATGATGTCGGTTGCCAATCAGAATAAGCAAGGTATCATTTCCCTGCTCAGGTAACAAGAGGAAACCACCCTATTCTCGATGATAGGGATGATTATTCAGCAGTGACCATGCCCGATAGGTTTGTTCAGCAAGCACAATTCTGACCATTGGGTGTGGTAAGGTCAAGGGCGATAACGACCAACGCCAATGCGCTGACTGCTTAATGTCTTCGCGTAACCCATCAGGGCCACCAACAATATAGACCACATCTTGACCACCGCCTAACCACTGATCCAAACGCTTAGACAAGCCTTTTGTATCGACCAAATCACCACGCTCATCCAGCACGATGCGTAATGCCCCCTCGGGTATGGCGGATAAAATGCGTTCGGCTTCCTCATCCAAATAGCGCGAGACGATGCCTTGTTTGCTACGTTTGGCTGGCGCAAGCTCCTTGAGTTTCAAACGACACGCCGCACCCGATAGGCGCATGGCATAGTCTTCGTAAGCGGTAATCACCCAACTGGGCATTTTCTGCCCAACACAGAGTAGCGTAATGTTCATAGCGATATGCTCACATTAGCGCAAATTAAGCCTTAGCTGTCGCGCCTAGCGACTTAATGTCCCATAACTTTTCGAGTTGGTACAATTTTCGAGTATCTTCTAACATGACATGAACCAACACATCACCCACATCAAGGAGAACCCATTCACCTACCTGCTCACCTTCCGATCCAAATACACGATTTCCCGATTCTCTGACCGCATCAGC
>CAZLOM010000115.1:0-5215 GCA_964561185.1 uncultured Piscirickettsiaceae bacterium | reverse complement strand
AGCAACAAAAAAACCGCCTTAAGGCGGCTTCTCGTTAACAACATAACTGGCTGCTGTTGCTTGTTTTTTGGTAGGACTGGTAGGTTTCGAACCTACGACCAATCGATTATGAGTCGACTGCTCTAACCCCTGAGCTACAGTCCCATTTTTCACGTGGGGATAATTATACACCAAAACTTTATGGCATGAAAGTACGAAGTTTCTCTGCACGCGAAGGATGACGCAACTTGCGCAATGCTTTGGCTTCAATTTGACGAATACGCTCACGGGTTACATCAAATTGCTTGCCCACTTCTTCTAACGTATGATCGGTATTCATTTGAATACCAAAACGCATTCTTAACACCTTCGCTTCACGAGAGGATAGCGTTGATAACATACTTTCCACCGCTTCTGACAAACCTTGATTATCCGCTGACTCAGAAGGAGACAGCATATTGCTGTCCTCAATAAAATCTCCTAACGACGAATCCTCATCATCACCGATTGGGGTTTCCATCGAAATAGGCTCTTTAGAAATCTTCATGACCTTACGGATTTTATCCTCGCCCATTTCCATTTCTTTTGCCAACTCATCAGCCGTTGGCTCACGCCCCATTTGTTGCAGTAGCTGACGTTGAACACGGTTCAACTTGTTAATGGTTTCTATCATATGAACAGGAATACGAATGGTTCTGGCTTGATCGGCAATAGAGCGCGTGATCGCCTGACGAATCCACCAAGTTGCGTAGGTAGAAAATTTATAGCCGCGACGATACTCAAACTTATCAACCGCTTTCATCAAACCAATGTTACCCTCTTGAATCAAATCAAGGAACTGTAAACCGCGATTGGTATATTTTTTGGCAATTGAAATCACCAAACGCAAGTTGGCTTCAATCATTTCTTTTTTCGCCGCACGGGTACGCGCATCGGCATCCATGACTTTACGATTGATGTCTTTCAGCGTTGAAATGTCCATCGCGATACGCTTTTCGATGAACTTCAAACGTTTTTGCGCTCGTAAGATCTGATCTTGCACGGCTTCTAATCTTGACTGATGCTGTGGATAACGTGCTAAGATCCCGCCAAACCAGTCTAAATTAGACTCGTTACCAACGAAGGTTTGCACAAATACGGATTTTTCCACGCGTCCTTGCTCAATCGCCAAGTCCATGATCATACGCTCATACTGACGAATATGCTCAACGTGCTTGCGCAAATCCGCTAAGACTTCGGCAACAAAAGAAGGCGATAACTTAACACGCATCAACTCCTCTGCCACGCGATCCCGTGCTGACTTAGCTCGTGCATCTGCATGACCAAAGGCATTTTCAGCTTGGCTGGCTTCTTGATGCAGGACACGCAACTGCTCAACGTAAGCCATGACACCCTCGGTATCGTAAGGGTCTTCCTTGGTTGACGCTGAATCATCACTATCGTCATCAGCTGAATCTTCAATGCTTTCATCAGTGACATCATCCGTAGATAACTCATTAGGAGCTTCGTCTAGGTCGTCATGCAATACAAACCCTGTAATCAATTCGCTGAGTTTTAATTCACCCTCATCAATCTGCTTCATTTGTGCAAATAAAAGACTCGGCATTTGAGGATACACAGACAAAGACTCGAGCATATCACGCGTGCCAGACTCGATACGGCGGGCAATTTCGCGCTCACCATGACGTGTTAGCAGTTCAACAGAACCCATTTCACGCATATACATTCTGACAGGGTCAGAGGTGCGCCCCATTTCACCATCTTCGATTAGCCCAACGACCGCAACATCTGGGTCTGCATCATTTAGAGCACCAGGAATAATGTCTTGGCTATCTGCCTCATCTTCCACAACAGTAATGCCCATATCGCCTAAAAGAACGACAACTTCCTCAATCTTTTCTTCATCCTCAAACTCTTCGGCAAGAAACTCATTGATATCGCGATAAGACAAATAGCCTTGCTCACGCGCCCGAGTAATGAGATCGTTTAACTGTTGCTGTTCTTCATAAGATGCCATATAAAACCTCTGACCCGAAAAAAAGGGAATCTTTAATTATACCAAATGATTCATTATTTGCCAAGTTTGTGACAGTCACGCCGCCACCGCTGACTGATCAACCTGACCTGCGCAATCAGGGCTTCCTGAGTGCTGGGATCGGTCACACGTTTCAAACTTTCATCACGTACATATTGCAAGGCTTGACACAACAATTGCCGCCAACCGTCTCGCCACTCCTGCTCTGCTGATGCCTGATCCATCCACCCCTGAGCCACGACTTCTTGCATGGATTCAGTATGCTCCAGTGCTACCAACAAGGTTTGCACCGCCTCATTGGGCAGAAGCCGAATAAAAGGCGCGTCTTTCTCTGGCCATTGACTGGCTAACACAGGATAACAGGCAAGAAGTCTCAATAGGTTTTGTGCCAAACTTGGTTGTGCCGATAAAGGTGCATCGGTCGGTCTTTCAAAGCGTCGTTGATAACGCAATGAATAAGTAGTGCCAGAAGTGCTCGCGCTTCTTTCTGGTTTACGATGCACCGCCATACCTGTTTTAATGCCTAAGGCACGCTCTACCTGCCACTCTTGCATATCGGCGACTTGCGCCATGGCTTGAATTAAACTGTATCGCACCGACACATCGGGGCAAAGCTTAACCCACTCGGCTGATAAGGCAATCAAGCGACGTGCATCATCCGCTATTTTCCAATCAAGGTGATGCGTACTTGCTAGATATTGCACCAACCACTGCCCTTGCGACAAAGCTCGCTCTGTCACCTTCTGCTGAAAAACCTCGGCACCTACCGAGCGCACAAAAGTATCAGGGTCTTCGCCATCGGGTAAAAAGAAAAAGCGAATGGCTCTGTCGCCCCCTAATAAGGGTAATGCCACGGCTAAGGCTTTTTTTGCCGCGTCTCGCCCTGCACGATCACCATCAAACGCAAAGACCACTAAGGCACTGTAACGAAATAACAAGGTCAAATGCTGTTCCGTTGTTGCGGTGCCTAGGGTAGCTACCGCATGGTAAACGCCCATTTGTGCCAAAGCAACCACATCCATATAACCCTCAACCACGATAATACTCTGGGGATTACGCACGCGCTTGATCAGCTCATATAGACCGTAAAGGGTTTGACTTTTATGAAAGTATGGCGTTTCAGGGGAGTTGAGATATTTAGGGGCGTGCTCACTGGCGTGGATAATACGTCCCCCAAAGGCAATCACCTGCCCGCGCAAATCACGAATGGGGAAAATCACCCGCGCTCGGAATTTATCAATCCACTGCCCTTCGCGCTCCACCACCAAGCCTATCTCTTGCCAAGTTTCTAACTCAACCTCAGGAAAGGCGGTTTGCAATCCTGTTTTGACGCTTGGGGCAAATCCAATCAGAAAATCACGGGCAATTTCACCTGACAAACCTCGTCCTTGCAAATAGCTAACTGCCTCTTTGGCTTGCGGATGTGTACGCAGATTTTGCATGAACCACTGGGCTGACTGAGTCAACATCTCCAATGCGGTTGCTTTCTTCTGCTTGGCAGTCTGCCTTGTCTCTTGTTCTACTTGCCTTTGTTCTGGGGTTTGCTCTCGTGATTCATATACCACGTTCACCCCCATCTCATTGGCGAGGGTTTCTACTGCGGAGACAAAGTCAAGTTGATCGTATTCGATGATAAAATTTAAGGCATTGCCATGCACACCGCATCCAAAACAATGGTAAAACTGTTTGGCAGGGTTAACGTGAAAGGAGGGAGATTTTTCATGATGAAAAGGACAACAGGCTTTATAGCTGTTGCCTGCTTTTTTGAGTGCGACACGACGACCAACAACGGAAACAATGTCGGCTCGATGCACAAGGTCTTCAATGAAGCTTCTGGGAATATGTCCAGCCATACTACTGGCCAACAATCAAAGCATTATGGGACAGTCACCAGCAAACGCAGGTTAATTAACCCGCGAGCTGTGACTTAACCTGAGCACTGACCAATGACATATCAGCACGACCAGTTGGAATTTTTGCTTTAAGTGCGCCCATTACCTTACCCATATCGGCTGGCGACTGTGCTGACACTTCTGCAATGGCTGAAGCAACCAAGACCGCAACTTCAGACTCACTCATCAATTGAGGAAGATAAGCCTGCAACAGGTCCAATTCAAATTTTTCAATATCTGCTAAATCTTGACGACCCGCAGCTTCGAATTGACCCATGGCATCTTTTCTTTGCTTTACCAAGCGGTTGATCACCGTCGTTACCACTGCGTCATCAATGACAACATTAGTGTCACGACCGTCGATTTCAACCTGCTTAATCGCTGCAAGTACACCACGAATGGTTGTCAGGCGTGCTTTTTCACCTGATTTCATACAGTCTTTCATATCGCTCGTTAAACGCGCACGAAGTTCTGACATTTACAACCCCTGTAACCAACAATCGACTAATATTAACATTTATGACGCAATTACCCTAAGGTCACTGCGCAGGACAAGTTAATTAATACTTGCTTTCCATGCGACGATTTTCACGCGACAAACGCTTAGCCAAACGCTTAACCGCTGCCGCTTTTTTGCGCTTACGTTCCCATGTTGGCTTTTCGTAAAATTCTTTTTTACGAACATCTGCTAAAACACCTGCTTTTTCACAGGTACGCTTAAAACGACGAAGAGCAACGTCAAATGGTTCCGTTTCACGAACTTTTACAGCTGGCATGTTGGATTCTATTCCTAAATAATCTAATTGTAAATCAAACAACTTACCGCGCAATCACACAGGCAAGTCGGACTAAAGCACAGAATTATACCACAAACTTATTTGCTTCGCTCAATAATTCTTACGAAAATTCTTGATCTCGAGTTTCTAAATAACGCAAACTGCAATCACACCAATGCCATTGTCTTAATCAGTGCATAAACCTCAATGCCAGAAGATAAGGCTAACTGACGCAATGAGCGCAATGAAATTTGAGCAAACAGACTTTGCTCACCTAAGGAGAGCTTGATCAACGCACTGTGTTGCATCGGTTCAATAGCATCAACCTTCACCCGAAACACGTTCAACAAACTTGAATCGGTTGGCGGGGTTAAGCTAATGCCCACATCCTTCGCCAATACGCGCACCCGATAGCTGCCTGCGCGTGCCACTTCGGGCAACCACAAGGAACAGTTTGTTGATATTGGCTGTAATCGACTTAAACCATCCCCTGCCTGTAATTCTACGACCTCTGTCATTAACACACTACTGGC
>CAZLOM010000114.1:0-5276 GCA_964561185.1 uncultured Piscirickettsiaceae bacterium | reverse complement strand
ACAGCAATTTCACATTTTTCGTGCACGACCGCTTGACAGCTGTGTGACAAAAAGCTATACTAGCTTCACTTTGTTGAGCTGAACTTAATTCAGAACAGCTTGCCCAGGTGGTGAAACTGGTAGACACAGTGGACTTAAAATCCACCGACCTTAAACAAGTCGTGCCGGTTCGATTCCGGCCCTGGGCACCAACGAACGACAACTTGCTTTTTATGCCTGGGTGGCGGAATCGGTAGACGCAGTGGATTCAAAATCCACCGGTGGTGACACCGTGAGAGTTCGAGTCTCTCCCCAGGCACCAATCATCAAACATGCTTTGTATCTAAAAATTCTATTCTCTCTTCCAAACAAGTTCACAATAAAAAACTCGCCTTAACGGGTAACGCTATTTCTTAGCTTTCCTCTTTGCTGTCCTCCAAACTACACCAAAAAGAAAGCCCTCATAGAGAGAGCCTTCTTTATTCGTAAGAGGTGAATCTACAAACAGATTACTTCTCAACAGGCAAACCTTCTTTTGCCCACTCTTCCCAACCACCACGGAACCAATGAACCTTTTTATAGCCTTCTTGCACTGCCATGGTTGCTGTTTTCACGCTACGACCACATTTTGTACCATTACAATAAAAAAGAACATCAGTATCCTTACTCGGAACAATTTTCGCTAAGGTTTCTGGAGTGGTTTCATAATCAGGCAAACCGATAGAACCCGGAATCCAACCTGCGGCTTGTCGGTCTTCTTTTTTACGCGAGTCAACAATAATCAACTTATCGCCCAACTTCTCAACCAGTTCAACAACTTGAACAGCAGAAACACGCGTTGTCCCGTCAATAGATTCAGGTGGTGGTGCTTCACCAGCGATAGCACCATTTGCCATAAAGGCCATTAACACACCTGCAAACGCCATTTTAACCGATTTAATTACTTTCATAATTCGCTCCACGATGATCAAAGAAAACTGGAAACAAATCCATATATGATTTGCTCCTAGGTGTGTTAATCATACGCCAAATATCCCTTCCATGGGTAACTTATTTACCCAAAAAACACTTATCCTTACCCAATGATTACTAATCGTGCCTCATCATCAACTGGAATAACTTGGCACAGCCTCAATACCTAAGGCTGACAACTGAGACAACCACTCAAGGCTAGGCATGATTTTCTGTCCAGAAGTCGTTAACGGAACTTGCCATTCTGGCGTTTGCCACAACCAACGCACAGGCACACCCTCCTCATCAGAGATGACTTGTTTAAGCAACTGTGCTAAGTGTGTGATTTGCTCAGAGGTTTGCAGACGATCGGTTGATAAACACAGGTCAATGGCTTTGGCAAACACCAATTTTGCTGAGTCGAATGGCAAAATACGGGTGGCTCGCAAACGTGTTTGCCCCGAGTAACCATCCAATGACAACTCCCCTTCGACCACCACCAATTGATCAACCTGAATCTGCCCAGCCAACTGAGCACTTAAATCACCAAACACAGACACCTCTTGTACACTGTCTTGGTCTTCGATCCCAATAAACAGCAGTTTGTCACCTTTTTTGCCAATTTTCGCTCTAATGCTGTCAATACGCCCCGCCAGTAACAGCATCTGCCCACCCCGCTTGCCTGCCTCGTTGGGCTTAGGTTTAGGTAAGTTGTCCACCAAATAAGCAAACAAACGCGCCTGCTCACGCACCACATCAAAGGGATGACCGCTGACAAAGAAACCCAACACGGCTTTTTCACGCGTAAGCTGAGTATTCAATAACCAAGGCTCAACCACATCATAAACGTTCATGCTTGGTGCCAGATCACTGTCTGAGCTACCAAACAGATCATTTTGACCACTGGCTTGTTGGTTGGCTTGTTGTTGTGCCACCTCTAATGCTTTGGTTAAATTGGCGTGCAGGGTTGCTCGATCAGCTCCCAAGCAATCCATCGCACCAGAGTCAATTAACGCCTCAATCACGCGACGGTTAATTTGTTTGTTATTACGCACGCAAAAATCAAATAAATCCGAAAACTGCCCTTCTCGCTCACGCCCCTCTAATACGCCCGTCAGTGCCGCCTCACCTGCACCTTTAATCGCCCCCAATCCATAACGGAGGGTATGAGGAGAAACAACCGTGAAGGTTGCGGCACTTTGATTAATGTCAGGTGGTAAGAGTTTAATGCCCATTTGCCGACATTCTTTCAGCATATGCACGACTTTGTCGGTGTTATCTAAATCAGCGGTCAAGACTGCCGCCATCAAGTGGGCAGGATAATGGGTTTTCAACCAAGCGGTTTGATAAGAAACCAGCGCGTAAGCGGCAGAGTGAGACTTGTTGAACCCATAGTTCGCAAACTCTTCCATAATGTCAAACACGCGCACAGCAATGTCAGGATCTACGTTATTTTCTGCTGAACCTTTACGGAAAATTTCACGCTGTTCTGCCATTTCCTCTGGTTTTTTCTTACCCATCGCTCGACGGAGTAAATCAGCACCACCCAGTGAGTAGTTTGCCATCACCTGAGCGGTTTGCATCACCTGCTCTTGGTAAAGAATCGTACCGTAGGTAGGCTTGAGAATGGGCTCTAACATATCATGCAGATAGACCACCTTTTCTCGACCGTGTTTACGGTTAATAAAGTCATCGACCATTCCCGAACCGAGAGGGCCAGGACGAAATAGGGCTACCAAAGCGACAATATCTTCAAAACAGTCTGGCAGGAGACGGCGAATCAAATCCTGCATCCCTGTGGATTCTAGCTGGAACACGCCCGTGGTATTGCCTGTTTTGATCATTTTATAGGTAGCAGGATCATCTAAGGGAATGCGACTGATGTCAACCAGTGGGCCATCTGCCTTCACTGCGCCTGTTTGACGCATCACCACGGGATAGCGATTGGCGTTAATCGCTTTCACCGCCCAATCAATGATGGTCAAGGTTCTCAACCCTAGGAAGTCGAACTTCACCAAGCCTACCGACTCCACATCATTTTTATCGAATTGTGTCACCAGATTGGAACCGTCAGCTTCACAATACATGGGCGTAAAGGTCCACAAGGGGCGAGGTCCAATAACCACCCCGCCCGCGTGTCGTCCCACGTTGCGCGTTAAGCCTTCCAACTTTAGGGCAAGGGTGAGCAGGTTATTCACCTCTTCATCGTTGTCAAATTTGTCTTTTAATTCAGGCTCTTTTTCTAAGGCATCAGACAGCGTAATCCCTAGCTCATTGGGAATTAACTTCGCAATCCGATCGACAAACCCATAACTTAACCCTAACACGCGCCCTACATCACGCACCACCGCTTTAGCCGCCATGGTACCGTAGGTAATGATCTGAGAAACATGATCTCTACCGTATTTACGCGCCACATAGTCGATGACTTCATCTCGTCTGTCCATACAGAAGTCAATATCAAAGTCGGGCATGGATACCCGCTCAGGATTGAGGAAACGCTCAAACAGCAAATCGTAAGGAATCGGGTCTAAATCGGTAATTTTTAAGCTGTATGCCACCAAAGAACCAGCCCCCGAACCACGCCCTGGCCCTACGGGAATGCCTTGATCTTTTGCCCATTGAATGAAGTCTGCCACAATCAAGAAGTATCCCGGAAACTTCATGTTAATGATGGTGTCTAGCTCAATTTCTAAGCGTTCACGATAGGCAGAGGCTTTTTCTTTACCCGTTGGGGTTGACTCATCGACCAAAATCGCTAACCGCTCTGCCAAGCCATCACGAGACATTTTTTGAAAGAAACTATCAATGGTCATGCCTTCTGGCACTGGGAAATCTGGCAAAAAACTCTGACCAAGGGTAAGGCTGATGTTACAGGCACGGGCAAAATTCACCGTATTGGCGAGCACCATGGGCATATCCGAAAAGATGTCTGCCATTTCAGCTTGGGTGCGAAGATATTGCTCGGAACGGTAATTTTTCGGACGATTGGGATCGTCTAGGACAAAGCCTTCACGAATACATACGCGCACCTCGTGGGCATCAAAATCCTCATCTTGAGCAAACCGAACCTCATTCACCGCAATGACAGGCACTTGTAACACGCCAGACCAAGTCACCGCTTGAGCAATCCAATCCTCTTGTCGTGCTTTACCCATGCGAGCAATGGACAGGAAGACACGATTTGGCATCAATTTTTGCCAAGTCGCCAATACCTCTGCACCCTTTGCTGGATTGCCCGCCAATGCCAATTGAGCAGGTAGGGCATTCATTCCCAAGACCACCAACAATTTTTCATGATGATCCAGCAACCAACACCACTCAACACAAGGCACACCTACTGCTTGACCCTCGGTATAGGCGCGACTCATCAGATAAGACAGGTTTTGATAGCCATCGTAATCTTGGCAATAAAGCGTAATGGGATAACAAATCCCTTGATCGTCTTTCAAGATGACATCGGCACCAACAATGGGTTTCACGCCTTCACTGAGCGCGGCCTTGTAAAATTGTACCATGCCACACAGATTACCAGCATCGGTTAAGGCAATCGCCACCTGACCGTCCGCCTTAGCCTTTTTAACAATCTGCTTAACCGTCAGGGTAGAATCTACCAATGAAAATTCTGAATGCACATTCAAATGTACAAATAGAGGTTCGGGCTTGGGGGGTTCTGTGGGTTCATGAGCGGGAAGCTCCGCCACATCCGTTAAAAGATCAGTCATCATCCCATTATCCGTTATTTAATTTCTACCAATATCTACCAAAATTAGGCTTCCTTTGCTTCCGCCTTCAAACAAAAAACAAGAGGCTCAATCCGCAATCGGATAACTCGCCAGCAGTGCTTTTCGTTCTTTCCAGTCGGGCAGGAAGTGATCCATGAGGGCATGAAAACGCGCATTATGAGAAGGTTCGAGCAGATGAATCAGCTCATGTACCAGCACATATTCTAAGCAGACGGGAGGCTTTTTTGCCAATTCTAGGTTCAGCAGAATGCGTTTGCTGTGAATGGCACAACTGCCCCAGCGTGTTTTCATTTGTTGAACGCGCCAATCTTTAATGATAACACGAATAATGGGCAACCAATGCGCAAATAGTGCAGAGATCTTGCCATTGAGTTGTTGGCGATAATGGTCTTGCATGACCTTGTTGCGCTTGTCGCGGGTGGTGTTTGGGGAAACATAAAGGACGAGTTTGTCTTTTTCTACCATGAGTTCATGCTTGCCTTGTCGTTCAATGACTTCCAACCGATAGCGTTTTCCCCAGAGATAATGACTTTCACCTGAGCAAATTTCCCTAGCAGAGACTCTGGTTTGCTGTTGAAACTGGGCTTGCTTGTCTTTAAT
>CAZLOM010000113.1:0-5340 GCA_964561185.1 uncultured Piscirickettsiaceae bacterium | reverse complement strand
TCAAACCAGCAAAGATGAACATGTTAGTCATCAAAGCAGGACGCATTTCTGGTTGACGAGCAATACCTTCTAAAGTTTTAGAACAGATTAAACCCCAACCGATAGCTGAACCTAAACCAGCTGCAGCCAAAATAACACCTACACCAATCGCAGTCGCAGCGTAGATATCAGCAATCATAGTAGCAGTCATTTCTAATGCCATGATTTTTCTCCTAAGTTAAAAGTTAAAAGTTAAAAATTAAAGGTTAAAAAGTCAGTTTTAATGATCGTCCATCTCAGTGTGTGCCATACCTAAGTAGACAATTGTCAGCACCATAAAGATGAAAGATTGCAAAGTGATTACCAAAATATGGAAAATCAACCAGCCTAAGTCAAGCAGTGCTTGTAGTGGAGCCCAAAATAGCGCACCAACACCCACTGCCAGCGTACCACCAATCAGGGCGATCAGTAGAAACACCAGTTCACCAGCAAACATATTGCCGAATAGTCGCAATCCTAAAGAAAGCGGCTTTGAAACTTCTTCAATCAACGTCATCACAACGTTAAACGGAATAAACCATTTTCCGAATGGATGAAATAAGAACATTTTGATAAAACCAAGCAACCCTTTTACTTTCACATTATAGAAAATAATTAAGGCAAATACACTCAATGACATCGCCATTGCCGTGTTTAAGTCGGTTGTCGGCACCACTTTCAAATGAAAATGCTCATCACCTGTGATCATTTGCGCCAACAAAGGCAACAAATCAACTGGGATTAAATCCATAAAGTTCATCAACCAAACCCATAAGAAAATGGTCAAGGCTAATGGTGCGATTAAAGGATTATGTCCTGGGAAAGTATCTCTAACCTGTCCGCTAACAAAGCTCAAAACACCCTCAACGGCATTTTGAAACCCTGTTGGCACACCAGTTTCTAATCGTTGCCCTAAACGATAAGCAACAAATACAATCAAAGCCGCCAACGCAACACTCACACCGATGGTATCTAAATGAAACGTCCAAAACCCTTCACATAACCCCGTAGATTGATTAATACTCTCAGCACCACAAACTGCGTTATTCTGCAAGTGATGCTGGATATACTCCACCGTTCCTAACTTTTCTTCCGCGCTCAAGGCAACACTCCTTCTAAATTTATAAATTGTTAATCTGTAAGGCGTTTTTTACCGCGTAATGCCATAACCTGAGCCATTTGCATCGCGACAAAAGTCAGCACTAACGGCATAGGATCTAACCCAAAACCACTAATACCTGACACAAAACACACAGCCAGCAAAATAAACCTAATTGCCGCACTGACATAAAGTATCCACATGCTCTGCCTAGGATCTGTTTCTGCTCGCTGATCAGCAATACGCATCGTAACCGCTAATAAACCAACGTTTAACAACCCAAGCATAAGACCGTAAGCACTCGCTGGCACACTCATCGGCTCCAATACACCAAAAGCAACCAAGGCAAGCCCACCAAAAACCAACTTCCACGCCAACAATGGCTTGAGATTAAGACGAGTCATGATGGCATCCTGATCAATAATTGGTAAACTTTACGACCACCGCCAATAAACCCTAAAACACCACACACAAACATGCCCAAAGGCTGGGTATCAAACCACGTATCCATCCAGTAGCCGACAAGAAAACCTGCCACCACCATGGAAGTGAACATAGAACCAGCACTAATTAGCAACAGGTTCGGCGCATTTTTATCTACTTTGTCTGTCATTTGTGCACTAAATTTAGCTATTAACTCGTTATGATACTCGTTAATGCGCAGACAATCAACTGCCTACACTTAATTTATACGAGAATTTATACCGACATCAAAAATTCACTCATAAACATTCTTAAAAAGAATCTATAAAAGATTGTAAGTCTTGCTGATTTTCAAAAAGAATCTCTATTTTTCCCTTTCCAGATGCTGACATTTTTAACGCCACCTGTCTGCCCATTTTTTGACTGACCTGATCTTGCCATAACTGATAATTGCTGTCTATCGCCTCTGTTTTAACTGGCTTATTTTGTTGTTGTTCTGCTTCTAAAACAGACTTAACCACCTGCTCTAACGTCCTTACAGACCACTGTTGCGACATTGATTGTTGCGCCAATCGTTGCTGTTCCGAGTCACCTAAAGGCAATAACGCTCTCGCATGTCCTGCGCTTAATGCGCCATCTAACACGGCAGATTGAACAGACAAAGACAATTTAAGCAGTCGCAATAAATTACTAATCGACTCCCGAGAACGTCCCAAGGTTTGAGCAATTTGCTCATGAGTTAATCCAAAACTTTCGACAAGTTTTTTAATTGCCCTTGCCTCTTCTATGGCAGATAAGTCTTCTCGTTGAATGTTCTCAATCAATGCCATTGCCATTGATGCTTGATCGTCCAATTGCTTGAGGACAACAGGAACTTCCGTTAACCCTGCTAGTTTTGCCGCTCGCCAACGTCGCTCGCCAGCAATAATTTCGTACTGCTGTGCCGTTAAGGCTCTCACGATGAGGGGCTGAACAATACCTTGCGATCGAATGGATTCAGATAATGCTTGCAGGCTCTCATCATCCCACTGCGAACGCGGTTGAAATTGTCCCGATACTAACTGGTCAACGGATAAATTCATCAAGCGATCTTGTGTTACCTGAGCAACCACATTACTGCGCTGACTAATCAATGCTGAAAAACCAGCTCCCAATCCTCTTGGTTTCTTGCTCATGATCTCACTCCATTTAGCGCAAACGTCTTAACAATTCTTGCGCTAACGCCAAATAGGCAACCGCACCCGTAGAACTATCATCAAAGGCAAAAATAGATTGTCCAAAACTGGGAGCCTCTGCCAGACGCACATTACGTGGCACAATAGTCGCTAGCATTTGTTCACCAAAATGCACCAACAACTCATTAGAAACGTCGTTGGCTAACTTATTACGGCGGTCGTACATGGTTCTCAACAAACCTGCAATTCTTAATTGTGGGTTAACCGTTTCTTGAACACTTTGAATGGTTTCTAATAATCCAGCCAAGCCCTCTAGTGCATAGTATTCACACTGCACGGGAACAAGTACACCACCAGCCGCACATAAGGCATTCAGGGTCAACAAATTCAAACTCGGAGGACAATCAATAATAACCCAATCATAATGGTGACCATGTAAGGCTTTTCTTAATACAAACTCTCTTTCTGGTACCTGCATAAGCGCAACCTCTGCGGCAACCAACTCAGCATTACTAGACAAAACATCCACAGGAGAGGAAGGAGAACGCAGAACAGCCTCAGCCAGAAGGCATTCACTCAACAAAACCTCTTGGACGGTTAGGGTAACTTCTTGCTTATCAATCCCCATACCTGTTGTTGCATTGCCTTGCGGATCCATATCAATCAGCAACACACGCTTACCCAACATGCCTAATGCGGCAGATAAATTGACCGCCGTCGTGGTTTTACCCACACCGCCCTTTTGATTTGAAACAGCAATAATCGACATTTTCCTCTCAACCTCTTACAGCTTTAACCAACCAACGCTCTGCATCCAGCTCTGGCACAGATAATTTTTGGCACGATACAGAAAAACGAGAAGGCACTTGCGTTAACTCTGACTGAGGAAACACACCTTTCATTAGCCACCAAGCACCTGTTGGGACACATAAATGCTCAGTGAGTTGAATAAAGTCTCCCGTTTCCATGACAGCTCTCGCAATCACGCCATCATAACAACCTTGATGGTTTTCCGCTCTTGCGTTCACCACAGTGACTTGATCTTTTAATCCTAACTCAATGCTCGCTTGCGTTAAAAAACGCGTTTTCTTACCATTACTATCCAATAATGTCCATTGACGTTCTGAACCCGCAATAGCCAACACCAATCCAGGGATACCACCACCACTGCCAACATCAAGCCAATGACCAGACTCTGGCAAAAAAGGCGCAACACTCAAAGCATCAAAAAGATGCTTCACCAACATTTCCTGAGCATCACGAATCGCCGTTAAATTATATGCCTGATTCCATTTCATCAATAACGCCAAATAATCCAGTAGTCGTTGCTTCTGTTCATCAGATAAAACAAGTTCTAAGCTGTCTAAACATCCCTGCAAACGAGGCATCATGCCCGATATTAACGCGTTTTGCATTCATTCACCAATTTCATTAACCTACCCTATCCAATGGCCAAGTAACCACGTGATCTTCTAACGCATCATCTTCGACCTCTAGCTCACTCACCAAAGGCATACCAGCAATCCCAGCACCATAGTCATTGGTACTGTTAGGATTGCCCGAAACCAGTGGATGCCAAAAAAGCAAAGGCTTATGTTCATACAAACGACGATATGCGCAATCAGGTGGCATCCATTCCAGATCATCAAGATTGTCTTTACTTAATTTAACACAATCAGGAACAATCGATTGACGATTCGCATAATCCAGACATAAACCTGTTTGACAATCTAATAGTTGACAAGCAACATCGGTAAAGAAAATACGTTCACTTTCAGCTTCCTGAATTTTAATCAAGCAACATTTACCACAGCCATCGCATAAACTTTCCCACTCCTCAGAAGACATAGAGGATAAATTTTTGCTCTCCCACCAAGACTGATTCGCTGGCTTCACTGCTAGATTCATAATCTTCTACTATCCTATCCCTTTTATTGAGTTGTTATTGTATCATTATGCTGTCTATTATCTCGCAGTTTAGCATCTCTGTCATTCTATTTAGGAGTCTAATATGGCATTATCATTCGCGTTAGCAACCCTAGGTGGTGGGTGCTTTTGGTGTTTAGAAGCATCTTTTGAACAGTTACCAGGCGTGAATCAAGTGATTTCTGGTTATGCCGCTGGGCATACGCTCAATCCCAACTATGATCAAGTCAGTACAGGAAAAACGGGATATGCCGAGGTTGTACAGATTGAATACAATCCAGATATTGTTACTTATCAAAAGCTACTAGAAGTATTTTTTACGATTCATGACCCAACCACGCCCAATCGACAAGGCAATGATATCGGCTCTCAATACCGAAGCATCATACTGACACACGACCAAGCGCAAACCGACATGGCTAAGGCATTCATTTCAACCCTCACAAGCAAGCAACAGTATCGACAACCGATTGTTACTGAAATTGAACCACTCACCCAATTTTATCCTGCTGAAGCCTATCATCAGAATTATTTTGCTAAAAACCCTCATCAAGCCTATTGCCAACTGGTTGTTGCACCCAAAGTAGAAAAAGTGAAGTCGAATTTTTTATCAAAACCTGAGTAACCGCGCTTTGTAAACGGCAACATGGCTATCTCAGAAATAACATGAAAAAAACCCACCATAGAGGTGGGTTTTAG
>CAZLOM010000112.1:4022-5397 GCA_964561185.1 uncultured Piscirickettsiaceae bacterium | reverse complement strand
TCATGAAACCAACCACTCATGATGAATACACGAACAATGCCCAAAAAACAAAGGCAGGAAAGGTTATCCCTATCCTGCCTTTACCCAATCTGTACCTGAGTTACTCAGATGACAAGAATCATTCTAAATCAAACGCTGAGTGCAATGAACGCACCGCTTTTTCTAAATCACCTTCACGAATCACCACGGAGATTTTGATTTCAGTGGTGCTGATCATTTCTAGGTTGATGCCTTCGTTAAACATCACTTCGAACATACGTGCCGCAACACCTGCATGTGAACGCATACCGATCCCCACCAAAGAGACTTTCACAATCCCTGTGTCGGATAAAATTTCTTTCGCGCCCATTTCTGTGGCGTGTTCTTTCAGAATCTCTAACGCCTTGGTACAGTCATTACGAGAAACGGTAAAGGTAAAGTCTGTTGTTCCAGCGATGGATTGATTTTGAATGATCATATCCACTTCAATGTTGGCATCAGAAATAGGTTTCAAAATCGCAAAGGCAACCCCCGGACGATCAGGAACCCCTAATACCGTCAATTTTGCTTCATCACGACTAAAGGCAATACCAGAAATAACAGGATTTTCCATCAACTCTTCCTCAGAACAAATCAAAGTCCCTTGAGGGTTTTCCTCAAAGGTTGATAACACACGTAAACGTACCTTATATTTGCTTGCAAATTCAACCGAGCGAATTTGGAGCACTTTTGAGCCTAGGCTTGCCATTTCGAGCATTTCATCAAAGGAAATACGATCTAAACGACGCGCTTTCGGTTCTACACGTGGATCGGTGGTATAAACACCGTCCACATCGGTATAAATTTGACACTCATCTGCTTTCAATGCCGCGGCTAAGGCAACGCCAGTGGTATCCGAACCACCACGACCTAGGGTCGTTAGGTTTCCTTGCTCGTCAACCCCTTGGAAACCCGCAATGACGACTACTTTACCAGCGGTTAACTCTGCACGAATTTTTTGATTATCAATCGTCTGAATACGCGCTTTATTGAACGACTGGTCGGTGACGATGCCAACCTGCTGACCTGTAAAGGAAATCGCAGGAACACCGATGGTTTCTAAAGCCATTGCCAATAACCCAATCGTCACCTGTTCACCCGTGGTCAGAATCATGTCTAACTCACGAGGACTTGGATGCGGGGTAATTTCTTTTGCTAAACCGATTAAACGGTTGGTTTCACCAGACATAGCCGAGACAACAATCACCAAATCATTGCCTTGATCACGCCATTTCTTAATTTTGTGTGCCACATTCTTGATACGATCGACCGTACCAATCGAAGTACCACCATATTTTTGAACAATTAATGCCATAGCTTTCTTTTCACCAAAATAACGCAATAACTAAAACAGAAA
>CAZLOM010000112.1:0-3922 GCA_964561185.1 uncultured Piscirickettsiaceae bacterium | reverse complement strand
AACTAAAACAGAAAACAACGAACCATTTTATCACTAATGCAAGCCAACTGACACAAAGACGATTGACATTTTGCCCAGCTTTAGCAAATACAATGCTTAAGCCCTACTAATATCAGGAACCGAAACGCTAATATCAGCGTTTTGCGCTCTTTGTCTGAGCGCATGATCCATCAGGGTTATGGCTAACATCGCTTCGGCAATGGGCACAGCACGAATGCCTACGCAAGGATCGTGACGACCTTTGGTAATGACTTCTTGCTCGTTGCCCCAACGGTCAATGGTTTTTCCTGGAATTTTTAAGCTAGAAGTCGGTTTGAGGGCGATATGCACCATCACATCCTGACCCGATGAAATTCCCCCGAGAATACCGCCTGCATGATTACTCAAAAATCCTTGAGGGGTCATTTCGTCACGGTGTTGTGTTCCTAATTGCTCCACCACGGCAAAACCATCGCCAATTTCAACCCCTTTCACCGCATTGATGCTCATCATGGCTTTGGCAATGTCGGCATCTAAACGGTCAAACACAGGCTCGCCCCATCCAGGGGGAACACCTTGTGCCATCACGCTGACTTTTGCCCCGACAGAGTCACCTGTCTTTTTCAACTCAGTCATATAGTCTTCCATTGCCTGAACCTTGTTGGCATCTGGGCAGAAGAAGGGATTGGTTTCAATGACGGAAAAATCAACCTGTTCGATTTTGACAGGACCTAACTGTGATAAATAGCCTTGAATCACCACGCTATAGCGTTCTTTCAACCATTTCTTGGCAATCGCGCCAGCCGCCACACGCATGGCAGTTTCACGCGCAGAAGAACGACCACCACCGCGAAAATCGCGCACGCCATACTTATGTTCGTAGGTATAATCAGCGTGACCGGGACGGAACAGATCCATCAGGTTGCCATAGTCTTGTGAGCGTTGGTCGGTATTTTCAATCAGCAAACCGATAGGCGTACCCGTGGTGCGACCGTTCAACACGCCAGACAAGATTTTAACACGGTCATCTTCTCTACGTTGTGTGGTAAAACGAGAAGTTCCGGGTTTGCGACGATCTAAATCACCTTGTAAATCCTCTTCGCTTAATTCAAGCCCTGGGGGACAACCATCGACAATCGCGCCCAAAGCCAATCCATGACTTTCCCCGAAGGTGGTCACGCGAAACAGTTCGCCAAAAGTATTTGCTGACATCTTACTCAATCCCTTTCATTCTGTAGATCAATGACCGCTATTTTAGCATAGTTTGCCGAAGCGATTGGGCATCACTCAGTTAACAAACAGGGCAATAACTTTCGCTCAGTCTTGTTATCAAGCTTGAGATCAATCATCAGCCCTCTTATAATGAAAGATTAACTGAATTGGCTCACCCTGCTCTCACTATGACAAAACCCTTCCAACTCGTTTCTCTTTATCACCCCTCTGGCGATCAACCTGAGGCGATTGCACAATTACAAACAGGCATCGAAAATGGAGAGGTGTATCAAACCTTGCTAGGCGCGACAGGTACAGGCAAAACCTTTACCATCGCCAATGTGATCGCGCAGGCACAACGCCCGACCATGGTACTTGCCCCCAATAAAACCCTCGCGGCTCAGTTATACAGCGAGTTTAAGGGATTTTTTCCCAATAACGCGGTGGAGTATTTTGTTTCTTATTATGACTATTACCAACCCGAAGCCTACGTGCCAAGCACCGATACCTATATCGCTAAAGATGCCGCCGTCAATGCTCAGATAGATCAACTCCGCTTGTCCGCAACCAAATCACTCATGGAAAGACGAGACGTATTGGTGGTAGCGACTGTGTCCGCCATTTATGGGTTGGGTGATCCTAAAACCTATATGACCATGATTTTGCAGGCTCGCATTGGCGACCGATTCGACCAACGTGAATTGCTTAAAAAACTCACTGCCATGCAATATACGCGCAATGATGTGGTCTTAGATCGGGGGACTTACCGCGTGCGAGGGGATGTAATCGAAATTTACCCAGCGGAATCAGAGTTTGCCGCGGTGCGTTTAGACTTTTTTGATGATGAGTTAGAAAGGATTCATTGGTTTGATCCGCTTACAGGTGAAATTTTAGAAAAAGCACAACGGGTTACGGTTTATCCTAAAAGTCATTATGTTACCCCGCATGAGCAAATTTTAGCGATGATTTCTGCCGTAAAAGAAGAGTTGGTTGAACGCTTGGCGTGGCTTCGCGCCCATGACAAACTGGTTGAAGCACAACGATTAGAAGAGCGCACACGTTTGGATTTAGAAATGATGATCGAGGTGGGATACTGCACAGGTATTGAAAACTACTCGCGTTATCTCTCAGGCAGACCAGCAGGTGAATCGCCTCCGACCCTATTTGACTATCTGCCTAAGGATGGCTTGCTGATTATTGACGAGTCACACGTTACCGTACCACAAATTGGCGCGATGTATAAAGGCGATCGATCACGGAAAGAGAATCTGGTCGATTACGGCTTCCGCTTGCCCTCTGCTCTGGATAACCGCCCCATGAAATTTGAAGAGTTTGAACGCAATATGCCCCAAACCATCTTCGTTTCAGCAACACCAGGTAAGTATGAATTAGAACACTCTGGCGCACCAGCGGAACAAATCATTCGCCCGACTGGTTTGCTTGACCCGATTATCGAGGTTCGTCCAGCATTGGATCAAGTCGATGATCTCTATGGTGAAATTCGCACCATCACCAAACGTAAAGAGCGGGTGTTAATCACCACCCTCACCAAACGCATGGCAGAGGATTTAACCGACTACCTTAACGAACAAGGCATCAACATTCGTTACTTACACTCAGATATTGATACCGTTGAACGTGTCGAGCTTATTCGAGACTTACGCTTAGGGGTATATGATGTATTGGTAGGGATTAACCTCTTACGCGAAGGCTTAGACATCCCTGAGGTGTCGTTAGTTGCTATTCTGGATGCCGATAAAGAAGGGTTTTTACGATCAGAACGGAGCTTGATTCAAACCATTGGACGTGCCGCACGAAACCTCAATGGTCGGGTGATTCTCTATGCGGACAAGATTACCGAGTCGATGCGTAAAGCCATGACGGAAACTGAACGCCGTCGTGAAAAGCAAATCGCTTACAACACCCTGCATGGCATTCAACCTAAGTCGCTGAATAAGCGCGTTGAAGATATGATTGACGTTTCCTCAATGATTGGCAAGGCACAAGCCAATGGTCGTAAAGACCGAAACAACAGCAGTTCAACAGCATTAAAAACAGCAGAAGAAACAGAAGGTTATTTATCTGATCCGAAGGCTATTGCTAAGGAAATTGCCAAATTGGAAAAAGAAATGCACGCCAAAGCCAAAGCCTTACAATTTGAATCTGCGGCGGCATTACGTGATCAAATCAAGCAATTACGTGATAGACTATTTCTCAATTGACCTAGTCGCAAACATGACTTACAGACATGACTCAATAATACTATCGACCACTGGAGCATTTGATGACAACCACTTTTTCTCTCGATGAACGACTTGCCCAAGACAGTCACTATGTGTGTGACCTTCCTTTATGCCAAGTTCGCTTGGAAAATGTACGGGATTTTATGTGGTTAATCCTCGTGCCTCGCCTTGACAATGTCACAGAAGTGCATCAATTAAGCCATGAGCAACAACAACAACTGATCTGCGAAAGCAGTCAATGCGCACAGCTTTTACTGGCTCATTTTGCCCTAGATAAAATCAACGTGGGTGCCTTAGGAAATGTGGTTTCACAACTACATTGGCACGTGGTCGGCAGACGTAAAGACGACCCAGCTTGGCCTCGTCCTGTATGGGGATTTGCTGAAGTGGATCAATGGACACCCTGTGAGGCAGATGCCCTAGTGCGCCAACTCGCCTACTCACTCACCAACAGCGCGGAAGCAATTGAAAAGGCTGTTGGTTTGTGT
>CAZLOM010000111.1:0-5548 GCA_964561185.1 uncultured Piscirickettsiaceae bacterium | reverse complement strand
AGTTTTTGTAGGGTCATGATATCAGCCTTGGTAGATAGTTCACAAACTCATTGTTAGGATCAGACATCTGATTGTGCATGATCATCTAACAACAACCCTAAATCTGTTAGCCAATTCGCTAACTTAATGATAGGTAAGCCAATTAAAGCGGTTGGATCACGACTCTCAATATGTTCAAACAACACAGCACCTAAACCCTCTGACTTAAATGCACCCGCACAATGATAGGGTTGTTCACGGTGCAAGTAGGCGATGAGTTGTGTCTGCGTCAAGTGACGAAAAACCACTTTGGTTTCATCAAGATGCGTCATGATCTGACCATCTGGTAGGCGCAACACCAAACTGGTGTAAAAAGAAACCACTTTACCTTGTTGATGTGTCAACTGCTGCAAAGCAACCTCAAAAGTTTTTGGTTTACCGAGTAAAACGCCATCACACAGAGCACTTTGATCACTGGCAATAATCCAAGCAGAGGGGAACTGACTGGCGACTGCCTCGGCTTTTTCTTGCCCCAAACGTAACACCATTTCTGGTAGTGTTTCGCTTTCCCGCTTAGACTCATCAATATCAGGACTTACCACCGAAAAAGGCACACCCAATCGAGAAAGTAACTCGCGACGATAGACTGAGCCAGAGGCTAGCATTAAAGATACTTCTGTTTGCATCACAATTTCCTATGGTAAAAAAGAGAATAGATTTTGACCTCAGCAGGCGAATCGCGTATTATATCCGACATGTCTGAAACATTACCTGAACACCTAGATATTAACCTAGTAGCACAGCGCAAACAAACCCTGTCGTTTGTTTTGTTGCCCGAAAAGTTAATGCGACTTCAATCAGCCTCACAGGGTTTATGTGGGTCAGCTGAGGGAAATTTGCATTTTTCTCTTTTCGAAAACAGCTATCCAATGGTAGAATTATCGGTTCGCGTCTGCGTGATTCTCCAATGTCAACGATCTCTGGAGCTATTTCCTTACAGCTTGAGTACGTCAGCCTGTCTTATTTTTGCACAGGAAGAGGATGCTTTATGGCCAGAGGATGCTGAGATCATGACCTTAGAAGAAGCAGGAGCAGACCCAAGTATTTGGATTGAAGATAGCTTACTTTTGGCTTTGCCTTTGGTACCAGTAAAACCAGAATCGCACCCTGTTCAGATGGCTGTGGGTGAAACGGATCTGGTAGAAGAGGTTCGACCCAATCCCTTTTTGAAACTCAAAACACTTATGAACAAGGAGTCTTAATCATGGCTGTTCAACAGAATAAAAAATCACCTTCTAAACGTGGTATGCGTCGTGCGCACGATGCCATCACAGGTAAGGCATTATCCGTAGAAAAAACAACTGGCGAAATTCACCGTCGTCACCACGTCAGTGCTGATGGCTACTACCGTGGTAAGCAAGTTATCAATGTGGCTACCAAAGGGTAAGTCGGGTGGCTACCCTAGCAATTGATGCCATGGGCGGGGATCACGGTCTAACGACAACCATCCCCGCTGTCATTGCCGCGCTTAACACCAACGCCAACCTCAAAGTTCTACTCTTTGGCGATCAATCTGCCATTTCTTCTGCACTCACCGCACACCGTTATGACAGTGCTCGCGTGACCATTTGCCACGCCGATCAGGTTGTTGAAATGGACGAAGCCCCTTCTAAAGCCTTACGCGGTAAAAAATCTTCCTCAATGCGATTAGCCATCAATGCGGTTGCTGATGGTCAAGCCGATGCGATTGTTTCCTCTGGCAATACGGGTGCCTTAATGGCAACCGCCAAATTCGTACTCAAGACTCTACCCGGTATTGAACGTCCAGCAATTTGTACCCTACTGCCTCGCATTGGTGGTCATACCTTAATGCTCGACTTGGGGGCTAATGTTGGCTCGTCTGGTGAAAACCTTCTGCAATTTGCGCTGATGGGTAAGGTCTTAGCACAAGCCATTGATGCCAAAGAAAACCCACGTATCGGCTTGCTCAACATTGGGCAAGAAGAAATGAAGGGTCATGCGCGTATTTGGGAAGCAGATACCCTACTCAAACAATGGCCATTAAACTATATTGGCTATGTTGAGGCAAACGAAGTCTATGCTGGCGACTGTGATGTGGTGGTCTGTGATGGGTTTGATGGCAACATTTCATTGAAATCGGCTGAAGGCGTGGCGAAAATGATTCGTCACTACATGAAAGCGGCTTTCATGCGCACTTGGTGGACTAAAATTCTCGGATTGATTGCCTCTCCTGTATTAAAAGCCTTTGCCAACAGTATTGATCCACGTCGTTATAACGGTGCCTCCTTGTTAGGCTTACGCGGTATTGTGGTTAAAAGTCACGGTGGTGCTGATGCCTTGGCGTTTGAATATGCCATTCGTCAAGCCCTGATTGAGGTTGAAAAACAGGTTCCTGCGCGTATCAGTTCCGATCTTGAAAAACTCATGCAGGTATCCGTATGACCATGGTCAACAGCAAGATTATTGCCACTGGAAGTTACTTGCCAGAAGGCTTACTGACCAATGCTGACTTTGAACGCTTAATCGACACCAGCGACTCATGGATTCAAGAGCGTACGGGTATTCGTCAGCGTCACATTGCAGGTGATGGCGAGTTTACCAGTGACTTGGCGGTTAAAGCGGCAGAAAAAGCCTTAGCGCAAGCAGGCTTGTCGGCTAACGACATTGACCTGCTATTGGTTGCCACCACCACACCTGATCGTATTTTTCCGAGTACGGCTTGCCTCGTTCAAGGTAAGCTCGGTATGAGCAATAAAGCACCTGCAATGGACATACAAGCGGTTTGTAGCGGATTTATCTATGCCCTGTCAACAGCCAACGCCTTTATCCGTTCAGGACAAGCCAAAACCGTCTTGATCATTGGCGCAGAAACGCTGTCTCGCATTACGGATTACACGGATCGCGGAAACTGTATGCTGTGGGGTGATGGTGCTGGAGCGGTGATTTTACAAGCCTCCGATGAGCAAGGTCTCATTTCAACCCACATCCATGCAGATGGACGTTATGAAGAACTCTTGTACGTCAATGGCGGTCCTTCTCGTGGATTTGAAGAAAAAACAGCCATGCGTATGCAAGGTAACTCTGTCTTCAAGATGGCGGTTAATACGCTTGATGCAATTGTCGATGAAACACTAGAGGCAAATGGTCTCAACAAATCTGATATTGATTGGCTCGTGCCACATCAAGCCAACAAACGCATTATCGAGGCAACGGCGAAAAAGCTAAACATGTCGATGGATCAGGTTATCTTAACCGTTGGCGAACAAGGCAATACCTCTGCGGCATCTATTCCGCTCGCCCTTGATACGGGTGTGCAACAAGGCAAAATTCAACGTGGACAACTGCTCCTCATGGAAGCATTTGGCGGTGGTTTTACATGGGGTTCTGCGTTAGTACGTTATTAACAACCTCAAATACAGGCTCTAAAAGCGCATTTTCTGCAAAGGTTAACACGATGACAACAGCATTTATTTTTCCAGGACAAGGCTCACAAGCAGTGGGTATGTTGGTTGATATTTCAGCAGAATTTCCCCAAATTGAACAAACCTTTGCAGAAGCCTCACAGGCACTCGGTTATGACCTCTGGCAAGTTGTACGTGACGGTCCAGCAGATACCCTCAACCAAACAGAAGTTACCCAACCTGCCATGCTGGCGGCTGGTTTAGCGATTTATCGCATTTTAGCGGATCACGGTAAGGCAACAGCCAGCTTTATGGCAGGACATTCTCTCGGAGAATACACCGCCTTAACTGCCGCAGGAGTCATCTCACCTGCTGATGCCTTTGCTCTGGTGAAGGCTCGCGGTGAGTTCATGCAATCAGCCGTACCAGCTGGTACAGGAGCGATGGCGGCGATTTTAGGCTTAACGGACGAGCAAGTCATTGCTTGTTGTGCGCAAGCCAGCGAGGGAGAAGTCGTATCAGCCGTTAACTTTAACTCACCAGGTCAGGTCGTCATTGCAGGAGCCAAATCAGCGGTTGAACGCGCCATGCAAGCCTGTAAGGATGCGGGTGCAAAACGTGCCCTTCCCTTACCCGTGAGCGTCCCCAGTCATTGTGCGCTGATGATGCCTGCCAGTGAACAACTGGCACAAAGACTTGCCAAGATTGCTTTTGCAACACCGCAAGTCCCCGTCATTAACAACGTAGATGTCAAAGAAGAAACAGACATAGTCGCCATTAAGCAAGCCTTGGTGCGTCAACTCTACTCCCCTGTTCGTTGGGTAGAAACGGTAACTTCATTGAAATCTCAAGGGGTTACAAAAATGGTGGAGCTTGGACCAGGAAAAGTATTGGCAGGATTGGTAAAACGAATTGATTCTGAGATTGAAATTGTAGCCCTATCTGATCTAAAATCAGTAGAAGCCTATTTATCCTAATACGAATTGATTGGTTGCTGATCGTAAATGCGTCTCAGGTTAAATGATTACCCTCACTAATTTTACATATATGTAGGTCATTATGTCTCAGTTATCTTTGTCAGGTCAGGTTGCACTGGTTACAGGTGCAAGTCGAGGAATCGGAAAAGCCATCGCGCTCACCCTTGGACGGGCGGGAGCTGTGGTTATTGGTACAGCAACCTCGGAACAAGGTGCTGAGAAAATTACCGCTTATTTGCAAGAAGCTAGCGTGAATGGTGTTGGCAAGATGCTAGATGTCTGTGATGCGCCCTCAGTTACAGCCTTAGTGGATGACATAGCCACCAACTACGGTAACGTGAGTGTTTTGGTCAATAATGCAGGCATTACACGAGACAATTTACTCATGCGCATGAAAGATGACGAATGGGACGACATTATTGACACCAACCTTTCATCGGTATATCGTGTTAGCAAAGCTTGTTTGCGTGGTATGATGAAAGCAAGACAAGGTAGAATTATTAACATTGCATCGGTTGTTGGTGCTATGGGTAATGCAGGGCAAACCAACTATGCCGCTGCAAAAGCAGGGATTATGGGATTCAGTCGCTCATTGGCACGCGAGGTTGGTTCAAGAAACATCACGGTGAATACCATTGCCCCTGGATTCATTGATACCGACATGACTCGCGCCCTCACTGAAGAACAACGCGCACAATTGGTGCGTGAGATTCCTCTAGGCAGAATGGGAGAGCCTGAAGACATTGCCAGTATGGTGCTATTTTTAGCGTCATCGGCAGGTGGATACATTAGCGGCCAGACACTTCACGTCAATGGCGGCATGTATATGATTTAACTAACGATCGTTAGCAATTAAGACGCTTTATATTTGGAGAAGAAGCATGAGCAATATCGAAGACCGCGTAAGAAAAGTAGTAGTTGAACAGCTTGGTGTTAAAGAAGAAGAAGTCACATTAGACGCTTCTTTCGTTGATGATCTAGGTGCTGACTCGCTTGACACTGTTGAATTGGTAATGGCATTAGAAGAAGAGTTCGACTGCGATATTCCTGATGAAGAAGCTGAAAAAATCAGCACACTTCGTATGGCGGTTGACTACATCAATGCACACAACATTGACTAATGTCGTGACCCTAAGTGTGGCACAGCACTGTATGTCGCAGTCTGTGCTC
>CAZLOM010000110.1:0-5593 GCA_964561185.1 uncultured Piscirickettsiaceae bacterium | reverse complement strand
CAGCGAGAAGATGAATTATAGGGAAGTGCCGCGATCTTTGCAAGCACTTTTTCATCAAAAACTTCAAAAAACAAAAATTAACCCACTAACACTCTGAATATAAAGCCTTTCAGATATTGCGTTTCTTTAATCGCGGGATGAATGGGGTGATCAGGAGCCTGATGTGTTTCTGCCACCAACTGTAATCGACGATCATTGGCACGTGCCGATTTTTGTGCAACCGCTAACAATTCATCTCTCGATAGGTGCATGGAGCAACTGCCCGAAAAGACAAAGCCTCCCATTTCTGTGAGACGAATCGCCAAGGCATTTAACTTCTGGTAAGCCACTAAGCCCTTAGCATGATCCTTTGCCTTAGGAATGAATGCTGGTGGATCAATAATAACAACGCCAAATTTACGCCCTTCTGATAATAGTTGTGTCATCACCTCGAACGCATCACCCGTAATAGAGGACACTCTCTCACTGACATCATTCAATTCAGCGTTGTGTGCAACCCACTCCGCAGAAAGCGAAGAAACATCAACACAGGTCACTGAAGAAGCTCCAAAACTTGCCGCTTGCACACCAAAAGAACCTAAATAAGAGAAGACATCTAACACAGTGCGATTCATAACCAATGGATTCAGCTGTGCTCGCATACTACGATGATCATAAAACCACCCTGTTTTTTGCCCATCTAGCGCAGGTGCGGCAAATTGCACACCGTTTTCACTGAGTGACAAGGTGTTAGGCGCAGAACCATAGACAACGACCACCTCCTGAGTTAGCCCTTCCAAAACACGACCACGACTGTCATTGCGCAAAATGATGCTACGCGGTGACACCAACTTGACAATTGCCTGCACAATCATATCCCGATAACGATCCATTGTCGCCGTATTACATTGCACAACCACGTCATCACCGAAACGATCAACAATCAAGCCTGGTAAAAAGTCGCCCTCACCATGCACCCAACGATAATGAGGAACTCTGAACATAATTTCACGCAAGGCTAAAGCTTGTTTAAGTTGCTTTTCAAAGAAAACTGAATCGATTTCAAGCAACTGTCTGGTTAATAATCGAGCCATGATCAAGTTATTTGGACTCACCCCAGCAAGCCCCAATGCCTTGCCATCAGCACCTAGCACACAAACAACCTCCCCTGCCTCAAAAGATTTGATCGGCGTTACTTGCACATTCACTTCATTACTGTAAATCCATAAATGTCCACTTTTCAACCGTTTATCTGCCTTAGGCAGCAGTTGCAATGCAGGATAAGTCACCATAATAACCTCTATAAAATAACAAAAACATAACATTTAATATCATTAGCAATCATTAACACATCATGATATTAAATTTATCATAGAATACCAAAAAAAATTGAATTAGCAAAAGATAACAGGCTTAGCATAAGATAATCGTGCGGTTATAGAAACTTACAGGAGTTATGATTATGACAAAAAAAATGGCGTATGCCCTTACGCTCTTAGCGATGAGTGTTATGTCAACCAATACATTTGCAGTGGAGCGTGGGCAGTTGCTTGCCGATACCTGCATTGCATGTCATGGTGGTGTGGGTGAAAATGCAACCATTCCCAGTTTATCTCAATATCCAGCATCGATGATTGTCTCTCAAATGAAAGCATTCCGTGATGGTAGTCGCCCTTCTACCGTGATGGTTCGTCACGCCAAAGGCTATAGTGACGAAGAAGTAGAGGCGATTGCTAAATTCTTAGGCGTGCAAGGTCAGTGAGAAGATAAGAAATAAGGAGAAGAATTATGAGCATGAATCGTCGTCAGTTTGTTAAAGTTGCGGGGCTTGCAGCAATGGTTCCTGTGTTTGGTACGGCATTAACAGGCTGTGAAACACGTTCAGGTGCTGGTAGAGTTGTTGTCATCGGTGGTGGGTTTGGTGGTGCAACAGCGGCTAAATACCTAAAAAAATACAATCCAGCACTTGACGTGACTTTGATTGAGGCAAAAACAAGTTATACCACCTGCCCTGCTTCTAATTGGTATTTGGGTGGTATGCGTGATCTTGCCAGTATTACCCATAACTATGATGGCATGAAAAAACGTGGTATCAATGTTATACATCAGATGGTCACAGATTTAGATGCAGATGGTCACAGTATTAAGCTCGCTGATGGCACAAGCCTGAGTTATGATCGCTTAATTGTTTCACCAGGGATTGATTTCAAATGGGGAGCCGTTGAGGGTATTACGGAAGAAAACTCTGAAAAAATGCCTCATGCGTGGCAAGCTGGAAAACAGACAGAGATACTGAAGAAGCAAATTGAAAATATGAAACAAGGCGGTACCTTTGTCATGATTGCACCGCCTAATCCTTTCCGTTGCCCTCCAGGACCTTATGAACGTGTTGGCATGGTTGCACAGTACCTCAAAAAACATAATCCTAAAGCGAAGATTCTTATTCTTGACCCAAAAGACCAGTTCTCTAAGCAAGGATTATTCTTGCAAGGTTGGCAGGATGTGTATGGTGATATGATCGAATGGGTACCAGGTAAAGATGGCGGAAAGGTATCTAAAGTAGATGCCAATACAATGACCGTTTATTCTGATCTAGGTGATATCAAAGCAGATGTCATTAATGCGATTCCCGCACAAAAAGCAGGTGCCTTGGCATTCAAAATGGGCTTAACGAATGATTCGGGCTTCTGTCCCGTGAATATGTTGACCTTTGAATCGACATTGAAAAAAGACATTCATGTGATTGGTGATGCCAGTATTGCGGGTGCAATGCCTAAATCGGGTCATGCGGCATCATCTCAAGGTAAGACCTGTGCTGCCGCCATTGTAAATCTGTTGGCAGGAAAGGATGTTTTGCAACCAACGCATGTGAATACCTGTTACTCATTGGTATCTGATAAGTACGGTATTTCTGTCGCAGGTGTTTATATGTTCTCTGACAGCAAAATTGTTGAAATTAAAGGGGCTGGTGGCGTTTCACCTAAAGATGCGGATGCCAACTTCAGGGAAATGGAAGCGATTTATGCTAGCGGCTGGTACAACAGTATCACCAACGATATTTGGCACTCATAATCTACTTATTTCGTTTATTCCGTTGTTGATAACCCCGAACTTGTGTCGGGGTTCTTTTTTTCGGCTATACTAAGCGTGTTTATTTATGTACAAGGAAGCAAAGAATGATCAATCGCCGTCAACTCTTAACCTCAGCAGTAGCAGGTCTCGGTGTCGTAGGTATTGCTGGATGCGATCAAAAAGAAGCAGGGTCACAACAGACCACCAACACTCAAGAAAAAATTCAATGGAAAATGGTGACTTCTTGGCCTGCCAATTTTCCTGGTTTAGGGACTGGGGCAAATCGTATTGCTGAATTGATTAACCAGATGTCTGGAGGAAGATTAACCGTTAAGGTTTTCGCGGCAGGAGAGTTAGTTGGTGCCTTGGAAGTATTTGATGCTGTGTCTGCTGGGACGGCTCAATTAGGGCATTCTGGCGCTTATTACTGGAAAGGTAAAAGTCGTGCGGCACAATTCTTTTCCTCTGTGCCTTTTGGTTTGACCGCGCAAGAAATGAATGCGTGGTTATTCTATGGTGATGGAATGACGCTGTGGGAGGAGACCTATAAGCCTTTCGGGTTGATTCCTAATGCGGGTGGAAATTCGGGGACGCAAATGGGCGGTTGGTTCAACAAAGAAATCAACAGTCTTGAAGACTTCAAAGGCTTAAAAATGCGTATGCCGGGATTGGGGGGTGAAGTGATTCAACGCTTGGGTGCTATCCCTGTCAATTTACCTGGTGGTGAAATCTTCACAGCCTTACAATCAGGGGCAATTGATGCTACTGAATGGGTTGGTCCTTATAATGATCAAGCATTTGGTCTTCACAAAGCGGCAAAAAATTACTATGCACCGGGATGGCATGAGCCAGGAACGGTGATGGAGTGTATGATCAATGAAAAAGCATTTAATGCCTTACCTGCTGATTTGCAAGCCATTGTGAAGGGAGCGATTCGCTTGGTGAACCACGATATGCTCGCAGAATATACCGCTCGCAATCAATCGGCATTGCATGAGTTAAGCCAAAAGCATGGTGTGACGGTTAAATCTTTCCCAGATGAGGTTCTAAGAGAACTCAAGCGTGTTGCTGATGTGGTGTTAGACGAAGAGTCTGCCAAAGACCCGCTCTCAGCAAAGGTATGGGCTTCACAAAAAGCCTTCCGAGATCAGGTTAAAGACTGGACTGATATTGCTGAGGGTGCAATCATTCATAGCCGTCATTTATAACCGTCATTTATAATAACTACATTATTCAGAACAGCCATTGGAAGTAACATGGAAACCTTTTTTTCATCTTTTATCATCGCTTGGTTTGTCACTTTTTTTGTGTTACGTTACGAGGATTTTCACGCCCATCTTACCCGAGATGCTGACTCTGGTGTGCAAAAACTACACACAAAACCCACCCCTCGTGTGGGTGGTATGGCCGTTTTTTTAGGTGTTTTCTCCGCCATTGGCTTAGCGGCAGTTCAAAACGATGAGTTGAAGACAAACTTAGGTTTGCTGTTACTCGCTGCGCTTCCTGCTTTTTTAGGGGGATTGGTTGAAGATTTGACCAAAAAAGTAACCCCTTTGGTGCGTCTCGTGTTGGCGTTCATGTCAGCGGCTCTGGCTTTCTTCCTATTGGATGCTCGCTTAGACCGAGTTGATATTTGGGGGATTGACTGGTTATTGGCTCATTCGCTTCTCTTAACCTTTTTATTAACCATGGTTGCCGTAGGTGGCGTGTCACATGCTGTCAATATTATTGACGGATTTAATGGCTTAATGTCTGGTTATGCGGTACTTGCCTTTTCCGCGTTCGCAGCAGTGGCTTGGTGGTTAGATGATGATTTTCTCTTTTTGGTGAGTATGGCAAGTGCTGGCGGTATTTTAGGGTTTATGTATTTCAACTTCCCTAAAGGTCGTATCTTTATGGGGGATGGTGGCGCCTACTTGATTGGGTTTATGCTCGCGGAGGTTGCCGTAATGATGGTGGTGCGTCATGGTGTGGTGTCTGCATGGTTTGTCATGGCTGTGTTAGCTCTGCCTGTATTTGAAACCGTATTTTCAATCTACCGTCGTGCATTCGTGCAAAAAACCAAAATCGGCATGCCTGATGCCCTTCATTTACACACCTTAATTTATCGTCGCGTGACCAAGCGGTGGAAGTTTTCTGACCGCGTTTACAATAACTCTGCTACTGCGCCCTATCTGTGGGTATTGGCATTGGTTTCTATCTTGCCTGCTATTTTTTTATGGCATAGCACACCAGCTCTACTCGGGGTGATGCTGTTATTTATTTCTGCCTATATTTGGCTTTATCGTCGAATTGTTCGTTTTGAACGTGTTCCTTTCCGCTGTGTTACTTGGCAAGGTAAAAAAATGTGTCAGTTACCAAAAGATAAGCGATTGGCACGACAGAAAACACCACAAACGATTGATGAATCTCACAACTAATTGGTGTATAATGGTCGTACTTGGAGGGGTGCCAGAGCGGTTGAATGGGCTCGCCTGGAAAGCGTGTATAGGCTAAACCCCTATCGAGGGTTCGAATCCCTTCCCCTCCGCCAAATTCATGT
>CAZLOM010000109.1:0-5614 GCA_964561185.1 uncultured Piscirickettsiaceae bacterium | reverse complement strand
AAAAAAACGGGCATAAAGCCCGTTTTTATACTCGACAATGCAACAACAATTAGCGCATTAAACCTTGCTTACTCAATTGATCTCTCAATCGACCTAGCATCGCTAATTGGGCAGCCGCTTCAGCAAGCGCATTAGAAGCACGAACAACATCAAGATCTGTCTTAGCGTTCTCCATAGCTTCCTGCGCCCGTTGCTTTGCTTCGAGCGCTGCAGCCTCATCTAAATCTTTTGCTCTTAGCGCAGAGTCTGCAAGAATGGTCGCGATGTCTGGCTGTACTTCGAGAATACCACCAGAAACATAAAAGAAAAACTCTTCATCGCCAGAAACCAAACGTACTTCACCAGGCTTCAGTGTCGTCACAAACTGAGTATGGTGCGGTAGGATACCTACCTCACCATTTGCCGCTTGTGCAAAAAAGCGATTGACTTTACCAGAAAACAATTCACCTTCTGCACTCACGATGTCCAACTGGATGGTTGCGGACATAGTCTGCCCTCCTTACTTGGACGCCATTTTTTGAGCTTTGTCGATGGCTTCATCAATATCGCCAACCATGTAGAAAGCTTGCTCTGGCAAATGATCCAACTCACCGTTTAGAATCATGCTAAAACCACGCAAAGTCTCTTTCAAAGAAACATAGCGACCAGGTTCACCAGTGAAGACTTCAGCTACGTGATAAGGTTGTGACAAGAAACGCTGAATTTTACGCGCACGTGCAACTACCTGACGATCTTCTTCAGAAAGTTCATCCATACCCAAAATAGCGATAATGTCTTTCAACTCTTTGTAACGTTGCAATGTTTTTTGTACGTTACGAGCGATCTCATAGTGCGCTGAACCAACCACTTGAGGGTCAAGCTGACGAGAAGTTGAGTCTAATGGATCAATCGCAGGGTATAAACCTTGCTCAGCAATAGAACGGTTCAATACAACGGTTGCATCCAAGTGAGCAAAGGTTGTTGCTGGAGATGGATCTGTTAAGTCATCCGCTGGAACGTAAACTGCCTGAATTGATGTGATCGAACCAGTCTTAGTTGATGTAATACGTTCTTGAACTTTACCCATTTCTTCCGCTAATGTTGGCTGATAACCTACCGCAGAAGGCATACGACCTAACAATGCAGACACTTCCGTACCCGCAAGCGTATAACGGTAAATGTTATCAACGAAGAACAGAATATCGCGACCTTCATCACGGAAATACTCTGCCATTGTCAAACCTGTCAAAGCAACACGCAAGCGGTTACCTGGCGGCTCATTCATCTGACCGTAAACCATGGCTACTTTATCCAATACACCAGAGTCTTTCATTTCGTGGTAGAAGTCATTACCCTCACGAGTACGCTCACCAACACCAGCGAATACAGACAAACCTGAATGCGCTTTAGCGATGTTATTGATCAACTCCATCATGTTTACGGTTTTACCAACACCAGCACCACCGAATAGACCGATCTTACCACCCTTAGCGAATGGAACAAGCATATCAATAACTTTAACACCTGTTTCCAACAACATGGTTGAAGGCGCTAACTCATCAAAGCCAGGTGCTTTACGGTGAATTGGCCATTTCTCTTCAGAAACAACATCACCTGCTTCGTCAATTGCATTACCCAATACGTCGAAAATACGACCCAATGTTGCTTGACCCACTGGTACAGCAATTGGCTTACCAGTGTTCACTGCTGTCATACCACGCTTAAGACCATCAGATGATCCCATCGCAATGGCACGAACAACACCGCCACCAATTTGTTGTTGCACTTCAAGTGTCAAGCCAACACCTTCGACCATCAGCGCATCATAGACTTTTGGCATTTCTGCCTGCTTGAACTCGACGTCGATTACCGCGCCGATGATCTGTAAAATTTTTCCTGAACTCATTATCGCAAACCTCTATTTGCTAAACCTTAACCAGAAACCGCTGCTGCACCAGCTGTAATTTCAGAAATTTCAGCTGTAATTGCCGCTTGACGCGCTTTGTTGTATGCCAACTGAAGCTCTTTAATGAACTTACCTGCGTTATCCGTTGCGTTTTTCATCGCAATCATTCGCGCTGACATCTCACACGCCACATTTTCTACGGTCGCGCTGTACACCATGCTCTCCACATAACGCTTCAGCAATTCATCCAGCACATCCTTAGCTTCAGGCTCATACAGATAATCCCAACGCCCTTGCTTTTGCTTAGCATCACTCATTTCTTCGCGCGCAACAGGCAACATACGATGCATTGTTGGTGTTTGAGTCATAGCATTTACGAATTGGTTAGACATTAACCATAATTCATCAATTTCGCCATTCTCATAAGCATCCAACATCACCTTCACACTGCCAATTAAATCGGCCATATGAGGTTTATCACCCAACCCTGTTTTGCTCGCAAGAACAGTACCACCGAACGACTTGAAAAAAGTCATTCCCTTGTTACCAAGCACGCAAAAAGATGCATCAACGCCTTGAGATTGCCAATCTTTAATACGCCCACTCAAGCGACGCAACAGATTAGTATTCAAACCGCCGCACAAGCCACGGTCTGAAGTTACCACAACAATCCCAACGCGCTTAACTGGACGTACCGTCATATAAGCATGATGATACTCAGGATGCGCTAACGTTAAATGGCTAATCACACGACGAATCTTTTCAGCATATGGACGCGATGCGTTCATACGTTGTTGAGCTCGGCGCATTTTTGAACCAGCAACTAGCTCCATGGCCTTGGTAATTTTCTGCGTATTTTTGATGCTCGCAATTTTGCCGCGAATCTCTTTTCCGCTTGCCATGGTTATCTACCTCTATACTTAGTAGACACCATTGGCTTTGAATGCTTCAACACAAGCTTTCAAACCAGCCAAGATATCATCGTTCAAATCGCCTTTCACGTTAATGGTGTCAGCAAGAGACTTGTGATTGGTGTTCATGTAAGCATGTAATGCCGCTTCGAAATCACCCACTTTACTCACTTCAACATCATCTAAGTAGCCAGTTACTGCCGCATACAACGAAATACCCATCTCAGCGATAGATAAAGGTTGGAACTGCTTTTGTTTCATCAATTCAGTAACGCGCTTACCACGCTCTAACTGCTTACGTGTTGCATCATCAAGATCAGAAGCAAATTGTGCAAACGCAGCCAACTCACGGTATTGAGCCAAATCTAGACGGATACCACCACCAAACTTTTTGATGATCTTAGTCTGCGCAGCACCACCCACACGAGATACTGACAAACCCGCATTAATTGCAGGACGAATACCTTGTGCGAATAAGCTCGTTTCTAAGAAAATCTGACCATCCGTAATCGAGATTACGTTTGTTGGAACGAAGGCAGACACATCACCTGCTTGCGTTTCAATGATTGGTAAAGCTGTCAAAGAACCTGTTTTACCTGTTACCGCACCGTTAGTGAATGCTGATACATAGTCAGGGTTAACACGCGCAGCACGCTCTAATAGACGGCTATGGAGATAGAATACGTCACCTGGATAAGCCTCGCGACCTGGTGGACGACGCAACAACAATGAAACTTGACGGTAAGCAACTGCTTGCTTAGACAAATCATCATAAATAATTAACGCATCTTCACCACGATCACGGAAGTACTCACCCATGGTACAACCACCATAAGCAGCCAAGAAAATCATCGCTGCTGGATCAGCTGCGTTAGCAGCAACCACAGTGGTGTACTCCATTGCACCATTTTCTTCTAAGGTACGAACAACGTTTTTAACGGATGATGCTTTTTGACCCATTGCAACGTAAATACATTTTACACCCTTACCTTTTTGGTTCAGGATTGTATCGATTGCAATCGCAGTTTTACCTGTTTGACGGTCACCAATGATCAACTCACGCTGTCCACGACCAACAGGAATCATCGAGTCAATAGACTTAATACCTGTCATCAATGGTTGGTCAACGCTTTGACGCGCGATAACACCAGGAGCGATACGCTCAATTGGCGACATCACTGACTCACCAGTGATAGGACCTTTACCATCAATAGGGTTACCCAAAGCATCAACAACACGACCTAACATCGCAGGACCTGTTGGTACTTCAAGAATACGACCTGTACATTTTACACGTTGACCCTCAGCGATATCACCGTATTCACCTAGAACAACAACCCCTACAGAGTCACGCTCAAGGTTCAACGCCATACCGAAGGTAGTCTCGTTGAATTGTACCATTTCGCCATACATTACATCGGATAAACCGTGAATGCGGGCAATACCATCTGCAATGCTTACGACAACGCCTTCAGAACCAGATTCTGGTGCTGCAGCGAAACCGGCAATGCGTTCTTTAATCAAACTACTGATTTCAGAAGGATTCAGTTGCATGTTTGGTTCCTTATATACCGTTACTGGGCAATAACTGTGGCTAGCTTGCGAAGTTGACTGGCAATCGATCCATCAATTACCCAATCACGCGATTTAATAATCGCACCGCCGATCAATTCAGGATTTACCTGATAGCTGATGTCAACATCTGCTGACCAACGCTGATCTAAAATTGCTTTGATCGCAGTTTTATTCTCAGCACTCATTTCAGCAGCAGAAGTAACTTCTGCTTTAATCTTACGCTCATCTTCTGCTCGCAGTGCCTCAAATTGCGCCTTGACTTCAGCCAATAGAGACAATCGACGATTAACCGCCATGACATCAACCAGTCTTTGCGTTTCTTGAGAAAGCTCACTACCTGCGGCAACGACCACACCCGCGACAACCGCTGATGGAACACTTGGATTACTAATTAACTCAGCAACCTGTGCATCTGTCGTCACACTGACCAATTCAGATAGTTGACCAGCCCAAGCATCGACATCTCCCTTTTCGCGCGCTAGACCATAAATAGCCTCTGCATAAGGGCGCGCTAGTGTCTGTGATTCTGCCATAGACCACCCAGCCGTTAAATCTGTTTGACAAGACGATCGAGAATTTCCTGATGCGCTTTCGCATCAATTTCTCTCGCCAAAATCTGGCTTGCACCAGCAACTGCTAATGCAGAAACTTCAGAACGTAATTGCTCACGTGCCGCTGAAACTTCTTGCGCTAACTCTGCTTTAGCACCAGCTCTAATACGATCAGCTTCTTCTTGAGCTTTGGTTTTAGCATCTTCAACGATCTCATTTGCACGCTTCTCAGCTTGACCAATGATGTTGCCTGCTTGCTCCTTAGCCTCTTTCAAAACTTCTTTTGCTCGCTTTTCGGCCATTTCCAATTCACGCTTGCCTTTTTCAGCAGCAGAAAGACCATCAGCGATTTTTTTCTGACGTTCTTCCATTAATTTGGAAATTGGACCCCATAAAACTTTGTTCACGAACCAGATTAACAAAATAAATGCAAGAATCTGGATCAAGAGCGTAGCATTAATACTCACAATTCGCTCCTAGGTGTTAGATTATCCTTCAAGACGCACAGCACAATTGCTCACGCCTCAACAATGAGAATGGAATTAACCGCCTAGTGCAGCTTTCATTGCACCAACGAATGGGTTAGCAAACAAGAACCACATTGCAAATGCAAGAATAATGAACGGGAACGATTCCATCAAACCAGCAAAGATGAACATGTTAGTCATCAAAGCAGGACGCATTTCTGGTTG
>CAZLOM010000108.1:0-5699 GCA_964561185.1 uncultured Piscirickettsiaceae bacterium | reverse complement strand
GGTGTATCTTCTTCGCCCCAGCCTGCTGGTGCATCGGGGAAACGCCCTTCATCCATGATTTGACGAATTTGCACATCATCAATGGTTTCATAAAGCATTAACGCATCCGCCATGATGTGTAACTTATCCAAATGCGCTTGAATGATGTGAGTTGCACGTTGATAACCTTCATCAATGAAGCGATGAATTTCGTCATCAATCAACTTACCTGTTTCTGGAGACAAGGCTTTAGAATGAGAGGTGCCACCACCCAGAAACATACTACCGTTATTCTCTTCTTCGTAAAGTTGAGGACCTAGCTTATCTGACATACCCCACTTAGTCACCATATTACGGGCTAATGAGGTTGCACGCTCAATGTCATTACTCGCGCCAGTCGTTACTGCTTCTGCGCCAAAAATCAATTCTTCAGCAATACGACCGCCGTAAAGACTCGATAGCTGACCCTCTAAACGACGCTTGCTATAGCTGTAGCGATCATCCGTCGGCAGATACATAGTCACCCCTAAGGCACGACCACGTGGAATAATACTGACCTTATACACAGGGTCATGCTCTGGTACAAGATAACCCACAACCGCATGACCAGCTTCATGATAGGCTGTTAAGCGTTTCTCTTCATCTTTCATGACCATCGACTTGCGCTCAACACCCATGATAATTTTATCTTTGGCTTTTTCAAAATCATCATGCGTAACGACTGACTTGCCCATACGTGCGGCAAATAAGGCCGCCTCATTCACAAGGTTCGCCAAGTCTGCCCCTGAAAACCCTGGAGTACCACGCGCAATCGCCGCCGCTTTTACATCTTCAGCCAAAGGCACTTTACGCATATGCACTTTCAGAATCTGCTCACGACCGCGCACGTCTGGCAAGCCAACCGTTACCTGACGGTCAAAACGACCTGGACGCAATAACGCAGGATCCAACACATCAGGACGGTTGGTTGCGGCAATTACGATGATGCCTTCATTGCCTTCGAAGCCATCCATCTCAACCAGCATCTGGTTTAGGGTTTGCTCACGCTCATCATTCCCCCCACCGACACCAACACCACGTGAACGACCGACAGCGTCAATCTCATCAATAAAGATGATACAAGGGGCATGTGCCTTTGCTTGTTCAAACATATCACGCACACGAGACGCGCCAACCCCCACAAACATTTCAACGAAATCAGAACCTGAAATGGTAAAGAAAGGCACTTTCGCTTCACCAGCAATCGCTTTCGCCAATAGGGTTTTACCCGTACCTGGAGGACCGACCATCAACACACCACGCGGAATTTTACCACCGAGCTTGCGATACTTCTCAGGATCACGTAAGAAGTCAACCAACTCATGCACTTCCTCTTTTGCCTCATCAGCCCCTGCAACATCTTCAAACGTAATGTTGACTTGGTCTTCAGAGAGCATACGCGCCTTGCTTTTACCAAAAGACAAAGGACCATTCTTACCACCTAAGCCACCTGCCGAGCGCATGAAAAAAATCCACACCGCAATCAACAGCAACATTGGAAACCAAGAGATGAAGATTTGCATCAACACACTCTGATGCTCAGGTGGTGGTGCCGTAATCACCACATTGTGATTCAACAAATCCCCAACCAACCCAGGATCACCAGGATTGTAGGTCATGAAATGATCACCCGTGGTATAAAACCCATGAATGGTGCGACCATCCAAATCAACACGCGCCACGCGATCTGATTTAACCTCTTGAATAAACTGCGTATAGTCAATGCGATGAGGGTTGCCTACCGCTTGTGACTGTTGAGGATCCATGTTTTGAAACTGACTGAACACACCGAGCGTGACAGCCGCCAAAATCATCCAAACCAATAGGTTTTTCATAAAATTATTCATCTCTATTTTCCAAACAAAGGGCAGAAGCATCAGCACGGTAGCCACGCGCCAACACATAAACTTCGACACTGCGCCCACGCGATGCCTTAGGCTTTTTCAATTGTACCTTAGAAAAGTGTTTTCTGATCTCTTTTAAGAGTTCGTCAAACCCTTCCCCCTGAAATACCTTTATAAGTAAATCGCCATCAGATTTCAAGACCCGATGCGAAAAATCTAAGGCTAACTCCGATAAATATATTGATCTCGGAATATCAACAGCCTTAATGCCTGAGGTGTTGGGTGCCATATCCGAGAGCACCAAATCCACTTCGCGCCCATCTAGGGTGTCAATCAACTGGTTCATGACCGCCTCTTCGCGGAAATCACCCTGTAGGAAAATAGCCCCTTCTAAGGGATGAATAGGTAAGAGATCTAACCCAATGACCAAACCATCAGCCCCTACACGCTCACCAGCCCATTGACTCCAACCACCAGGTGCCGCGCCTAAGTCAACAACGGTCATTCCTCGTCGTAAAAGCCTATCTTTCTCATCCAATTCTTTGAGTTTATAGACTGCCCGTGAACGATAACCTTCCTTTTGCGCCAACTGCCAATAAGGATCCGAAAAATGCTCTTTGAGCCAAGATTGTGAAGATTTTGAACGTGCCATGTTTCTCTTTCTTGCCGAATCATCATGAAATGATGAAAAATTGTGGATGAAAAGTTGTAGAATAAACGTTTTACTCGCTGAACAAGGATGTCCGCGCCATGCTAACCGCTAACCAAAGTAAATTTTTACGCAGTCATGCCCACCACCTAAGCCCTGTCTTGTGGGTTGGCGCGAATGGCATCACTGAATCGCTGATCGCCGAACTTAATCAAACCCTAGACACACACGAACTGATTAAAGTTAAGCTACTACACGATGACCGTGAACTCCGCGCTCAATTGATCCAAGCATTGTGTCAAGCCAGCCAAGCAGATAAGGTTCAAGTGATTGGTAAAGTGGTGGTTTTATTCCGTCGCAACAGCAAAGCACCTAAACTTAGTTTACCTAAGTGATGAGTATAGCACGTTTCCTCCCTATCACAAAAAAACTACAGGTTTGTGCTTGCATCTTTTAATCAAAATTAGTAAGCTAATCCCTGATGGAACAGTTTGTGCTATCGCGTATAAGTGTGAACATCACACGGGAGGAAAAAATAATGATTATCAATAGTGGCTACGGTGCGTATCAAGCCCAGCAAGCAATGCAATATGCTTACACTGGCATGATCAGCAACACAAAAGCACCACAAGACTTTGCATCTTTCAGTTCTCAACCGAGAGCCGATGAGCGTGCCGCTGGTACGCGTGATTTTGGCACGCAAAAGCGTGTTGAATCACGTGATCAACCTCAGGCAAGCAATTCAGATGCAAAAAACGCAACCACAAGTCAGCAACGTTTGTTGCCAGGTATGGTTGATTTTTATGTCTAATCCTAGGCGATGGTCTCAGGAAGTTGCATGGTTAAATTAACTGTTAAGTTAGCCCTATCTTCTTGTGATCCCATTTGCCGAAAAGGCTTGCAGTCGTCTGCAAGCCTTTTTTATCTTTTGTTTGCTCTATTACCTGCTTCTCTATTGCTCGGCTGTCAGTCAACAACAAGCACCACTAAGTCGCCTCCAGTTAGTGAGATACTCGCTCACAAGAACACCAACGCACCCTTTGACAGCTATGGACGCTGGCAAGCCATTACAAACGCCACTCAAACCGCACCAATCACTTCTTGGTCATCACTGCCCTTCCCTGATCTTGTCTTATTGCTTCAATCAGTCGCAGAGAATAATCCCAATCTACAAGCACTACACGCACGCTATCGTTCTGCACAAGCCCTATTGAAGCAAGTAAACGCAGGTCGCCTACCCACAGCAACCTTATCCGCGAATCGAACAACAGGCACCATAGGTAGCACGACGAGCATTGGAGCAACAAGCCTACCCACAGGCGACACCTATAGCCTCGGTACAACATTAAGCTGGGAAATGGATGTGTGGGGAAAACTGGATCAACAAGTCGCGGCGCAACAAGCTGAAACACTGGCAAGCAAGCAAGACTGGCAAGCGGCGATTCTGAGCACACAATTATTGACTGCGCAAACCTATTTTCAATTACAGGCATCCTATCAACACCTAGCCTTGATGCAAAAAATTGCCCAAGAACAGCAACGCTTTATTCACTTAACGCAAGCAAGATACCGTGCAGGTATCGCAACCCGTCTTGATGTAGCACAAGCCGAAACGCAATACTATAACAGTCAGAAAGAATTACTCGAACGTAGCGCACAAAGTGAACAACAGTGGCATGCATTGGTTGGTCTCACAGGGCTATCAAGAGCGCAGTTGGCAGAAGCATTGACTTCACTGGTGGCGCAAGCGCAGATAAAAACGACCCACACGCAAGAGACACTAGCCCCCATACCGCACCTCGTTCCGAGTCAGCTGATTGCGCAACGCCCTGACATACAAGCAAAGACAGCCAGAGTGATTGCAGGCAATGCCCGCTTGGGATATAGTCAAACTGCCTTTCTACCAACACTAACGCTGAGTGCGAACCTAACAGCACGTCAGCGCGATTGGAAAGACCTGCTCAATTTGCCTAACACCCTCTGGTCAATAGGACCAGCCTTAGCACACACCCTATTTGATGGTGGGAAACGAGACGCAGTGGTCGAACAGGCGCAAGCAGATTATGAGCAAACGATTGCCGACTATCGTCAGAGTATTTTGTCTGCCTTTGAAGAAATTGAAAACAACCTCACCACAGCCCTGATGCTTGAACAAGCCATTGACATTCATCAACAAACCCTAGGCTCTGCTCAAACCGCTTTAACCATTGCCCAAAGCCAATACAAGGCAGGAACAGTTGATGCGTTAACCCTAATCAGTGCGCAAACGCAATACTGGCAAGCTAAAAAAGAAACCATCGATCTACACCTGCGCCATTGGCAAGCCTACCTTGTGTTGACAAAACAACTTTTCCAGAATCCCAAAACGGTTCAAGAGCAACCTTAACTCGACCGATCTCCCACCTACTAGGATTCAAGTGCTTTCTGTTGCGCCACAAACAATTCACGAATCCCTTGGTCAGCCAAGGCGAGCATTGCCATTAACTCCGCTTGAGAATAGGGTTCACCCTCAGCAGTACCTTGCACTTCGATAAATCGCCCATCTTCAACCATCACCACGTTCATGTCTGTCTGTGCTTGCGAGTCTTCCTGATAGTCCAAATCTAACACCGCTTGCCCCTTCACAATACCAACTGATACTGAAGCAACCTGATGAATGATCGGCGAAACAGACAACACACCATCAGATAATAGTTTCTGCACTGCCAAAGACAAGGCAATATATGCGCCTGTAATTGCCGCGGTTCTTGTGCCACCGTCTGCCTGAATCACGTCGCAATCTAAGGTAATGGTGCGCTCGCCCAAAGCGGTGAGATCAACAGCACTGCGCAAGGAGCGACCAATCAACCGCTGAATTTCTTGGGTACGCCCCTGTTGTTTGCCTCTTGCCGCTTCACGATCCATGCGTGTTGAGGTAGAGCGTGGCAACATGCCATATTCAGCTGTCACCCAACCCTGTCCTTTACCCTTCAGAAAAGGAGGCACTTTTTCTTCGACTGATGCGGTACACAACACCTTAGTTTGACCTGATTCAATCAACACAGACCCTTCGGCATGACAGGTATAGTTGGGGGTAATGTGAATGTTTCTTAACTGGTTAACCGCTCGCCCACTGGGACGCACCGCAGAGGCTGATAAATTGGGCTGATTAGACATAAACACTCGTCACCTTAATGCTAAAAAAGAGG
>CAZLOM010000107.1:0-5766 GCA_964561185.1 uncultured Piscirickettsiaceae bacterium | reverse complement strand
TCACCCAATAAGGTTTCATTCGAAACAATGTCATCAAAGGTTTCTCTTCTGCGAATGCAGATGGCTTTGCCATCTTTAATTAAAATCTCAGCCGCTCGACCGCGAGAATTATAATTGGAACTCATGGTAAAACCGTAAGCACCCGCAGAGAGAATGGCTAACAGGTCGTCTTCTTCAGCATTAAGGTTGCGTCCTTTACCTAAAAAATCACCTGTTTCACAAACAGGACCGACAACATCTGTTTGCTGGTTCGTTATGTCTTTAGTCTCTTTAACAGGGACAATTTCCTGCCATGCACCATATAGGGCAGGGCGGATCAGGTCATTCATCGCCGCATCAACAATGGTGAAATGCTTGTCTTCACTCTGTTTGAGGTATTCCACTTTGGTCAACAACACCCCTTGATTACCAATGATGCTTCTACCAGGTTCAATCAAAATTTCAACGTTTGGTTGATTGATGGTTTCTACCAAAAGTTTCACGTACTCAGCAGGCGAGGGCGCGTTATGTTCATCTGTATAATTGATGCCTAAGCCACCACCCATATCAATGTGATGAATGTGAATGCCTTCTTTCGCTAGGCGTTGTTGGAAATGGATGACTTTTTGTGCGGCTTCTTTTAAGGGCGAAATGTCTAACAGTTGTGAGCCAATGTGGCAATCAATCCCCGTCACTTCAAGGTGAGCAGACTGATGAGCGTGAAGATAAAGCGTAAAAGCGGTGTCGAAAGAAACCCCAAATTTATTTTCTTTCAAGCCTGTTGAAATATAAGCATGCGTCTTAGGATCAACATCAGGGTTGACGCGAATTGAAATCGGGGCTTTGATGTTTAACGTGGAACACAGTTGCTCTAAGCGATAGAGTTCAGCCGATGATTCGATATTAAAGCATTTAATCCCCGTTGTCAGTGCAAGGGTTAACTCTTCGTGACTTTTGCCAACCCCTGAGAATACAATCTTTTTAGGGTCTGCGCCCGCTTTAAGTAGGCGTTGTAGTTCACCTCCAGAAACAATATCAAATCCTGCGCCTTGTTGTGCGAGGCTTTGTAGAATCGCAATGTTACTGTTGGTTTTCACGGCATAGCAAACAAGGTGAGGTTGTTGCTCAAAAGCTTGGTCAAAGGCTTGCCATCGAGACACAATACCCGCATAACTATAAACGTAGGTTGGGGTGCCAAAGGTTTGAGCAATGTCGGTTAGTGGGAAATGATCTAGGGTTAGGATGCCGTTTTCGTAGGCGAGGGGGGCGGTATGTGTATTCATAATGAGGTCGGTCGTTATTAACTAGAGATGAACAAAACACGCTCCTCGTTCACGGAGCGTGTAGAAACAGAAGCATTACAGTGCTTGTAAGCGATAAACCACCATTAAACAATGTTGTGAATTTGCTGGAACGCTTGCCTGCGTATTGCCAGCAGTACCTGACTCAACGCATAGCATCTTGCGATAATCACCTTCAGCCATATCAGCAAAGCCTTTTTCTTTTTCAACACCGGGATTCCATACGATGGTTGTGGGTGCTTGTTGTTTACCAATCATGATCTGACGGTTAAGTTGTGTGTCTTCAATCACCACATCGCTGTCGGTATCCAGATAAACACGATCAACCTCTTCACCATTCATTTGAATATTGCCAGATTGAGTAAAGGCGTTCATACCTTGAACCTTATCCAAATAGCTCACGCCATCTAAGCCCACAACCTGCATCTTAGCCAGATCACCCACTTCGAAATAGGTATGCAAAGCTTCTGTGATGGTGAAATCTTCACTGCCAGTATTATTGGTTTCCAATGCAATGGTTAATTCTGTACTGAGCGTTAAGGTAAGGTTTAACGTGAAACCATAATTCCAGAGTGCTCTTGAGCTATCATCATCTTGAATGGTCAAGGTAATAGCGGTTTCATTTTCTGTATGACGGGTCGAGGTGACTTGCCATAAACGGGTTCTGACAAAACCATGTGCTGGTTTACCTTCGACGGCACCAAACCATGGCCAACAAACAGGTGCTCCACCACGCACGCCTTTTCCTGTTTGATAAACCGCGGCAGAACTCACCCAAATCACCGACTTTTCTTGTCCAGTAGGCAACCACTGCAACACTTGGGCACCCTGTAAGGCAACACTGGCAAAGCCATGTTGATTTCGCAATTCTGCGATGAGTAGATCCCCAGTTTGCACAAAGGTGAGGTTATTGTCTTGAGCAAATTGATCTGTAAGAGAGGTTAGGGTTTGCATGATAAAAACTCGCTATTGATGAGAAGATTGTTGAGGAGATGGCTTGTTTGGTGACTCTGTAGGTGCTTCTGAAGGAAGATCGTAAGCAAAAGGCTTATCGTCATCTTCCATTAAGATGCGGCTCCCCGATCCTTCTAAGTCGTCAAATTGTCCACGCTTTGCCGCCCAGATAATGGCAATGACCACCAAGCCGCCAACGATAATGACACTGGGAATGAGTCCATAAATGACTTCCATGATCGGTTTCCTAATTGGTTGTAAACTGAGTCTTGTCTCTTAGTGCTGTAAACTATGAATCTTACGCTCGGCGATGACGGATTTAATGCTGGTCACCATTGGCCAAGGACCACAAATCATCAGGTCTGATGCTTCTTGCGGGAGTATGATTTGGTTCTGTTGAAGCAAATCAGGAATGAGTCCGTGTAAGCATTTGTTGCCTTGAGGACTCGCATCAGCCGATAGAACGAGTTGGTAGGCGAAGTGAGGATGTTTCTCTGCGAGGGTATCGAGTGCCAATTTAAGGTAGGCAAGACTCAGATTTCTAACCCCCCAATAAAGCATGACACGACGATGGCTGTGAGCCAAATGTGTTTTCAATAGGGTCATGATGGGTGTAATTCCCGTTCCCCCAGCAAACAACACCAGTGGCGCATTTCCCTGTGGCCAGCGAAATTGACTGCCTGCTACTGAGATCTTCACTTGCGTTTCATCGAGTAAATCATCGAGCCAGTCGCAGATGCTTTCAACGTGTGCGATTTGTAGGCGAATACGGTTTTCGGAGGGTAGGCTGGCAATCGAAAAAGGTTTAGCGATACCTTTTGCGTTTTCTAACCACAAGTAGTCACCTGCGTTCCACGTGAAACCTTCGGGGCAACTTAATAGGAGTTCAATAATTTCAGGGTGCAGAGAGTTCACTTCAATCAGTTGAGCGGTGAGTGTGCATTCTGGTGCAGTCATGTCAAAAGGCTCTTATCCGTTAAATGTTATAGGTTAAAGGTTGCCCATACAGGCGCGTGATCAGACGGTTTTTCCATACCTCGGACATCATAGTTAATGCCCGTTTCCAATAGGTGTGGCATCAGTCCTTGAGAGGCAAGAAGCAAGTCGATTCTTAATCCACGCTTGGGTTGATCCTCAAATCCTTTTGAGCGATAGTCAAACCAAGAGTATTGTCGATCCTCTGTGAGAACCTCTGGGTGCTGGGTGCGATAAGTATCTGTCCAGCCCCAAGAGAGCAGATGATTCATCCAGTCTCTTTCCTCTGGTAGGAAAGAACATTTGCCTGTTTGTAGCCATCGCTTGGCATTGTGTGCGCCAATGCCAATGTCCATATCGGTATGAGAGATGTTAAAATCTCCTCCCATCACCGCTAAGTCGCTGGCTGGAATCTGTGCAATATGGTGATTCAGGTCTTCATAAAATTTGCGCTTGTAAGGAAATTTGGTTTCATGATCACGCGATTCGCCTTGAGGAAAATAGCCGTTCATGACATGCAGTTTCTGACCATTGGGCAAGTGGTATTGGCTGTGAATAAAGCGTTTTTGCGCGGTTTCATCATCACTGCTAAAGCCTAGTTGTGATGACAGCAAGGGTAGTTTAGAGAGCGTGGCGACACCATAATGCGTTTTCTGTCCATGAAAAACAGCAGAATAGCCTAATGCCTGAATGTCCACAAGTGGGAAGTCGTGATCCTGTACTTTGGTTTCTTGTAATAAAATAAGGTCAGGTTGGTGTTGATCTATCAACGCACTCAGTTGATGTAATCTAGCGCGTAGGCTGTTAATGTTAAATGAAACGATGCTAATAGACACAGAAATTACCTTTTTACGCTTAGCCTGATTGCTGTTTTTCGTGAGACGATAAGTTTTTGAGCGATGACTATGCTATAATCACCAACGCGTTGTACTGCGCCCGTAGCTCAGCTGGATAGAGCGTTGGCCTCCGGAGCCAAAGGTCGGACGTTCGAATCGTCTCGGGTGCGCCATCCATCTGTCATCACTTAAGTTGGTTTATAAGCCTCTGGCATCGCAATCTGTGCGTTACCAAATAAAAACTCTTCCATCTGTTCACGTAAAAACAACTTTGCCTTGGGGTCCATTGAGGACAAACGATATTCGTTGATCAAAATCGTCTGTTGCGCTAACCATTGCTTCCACGCTTCAACAGAAATTTCCTGCATAATTCTCGTCCCCAATTCACCTGGGTAGGGTTGATAAGCCAATCCCTCAGCTTCTTTCTGTAATTTAACACAATAAACCATGCGACTCATGATGTTCTCCTCAAATAGTCAATGCTTGAAAGGGCATTATAGGCGGTGTTTTCGTGGGTGTAAATCAATCATTGCACAAAAAAGTTGTTGACTCTGATTTTTGTTTCTATATAATACTGATTCTCATTTGTATTTCACTGTGTGTGTCTTTAAGAGGTTGTAAAATGAAAAAACAATTCGTTGTGGGTCTTGCGAGTGCTCTCTTATCTCAATCGGTATGGGCGGGAGAAAACTTATTCGGTTATGTTACAGAAGCTGATGTGCTTCCTAAGGGTGCATTAGAAGGCTATGTGTGGATGACCCGTCACGAAGGTAAAGATAGTGGCAAGTATGTGTCAGATCGTGTTCGCTTGGAATTAGAGTATGGTTTATCGGACAAGTGGCAGATGTCAACTTACGTTAACCTAGCAAGAACAGAGTTCAAAAACTTTATTGATGATAATGGAAGCGGTGGTACAACGCCTGTTCGTGCTGATGGAAAGACAGACTTTAACTCCAATGGCTTTGACGTGAGTGGATTACAAGTTGCCTTCAAACGTATGTTTTTATCGCCAGCAAAAGATGATTTTGGTTTGTCTATTTATTTAGAACCCGGTATTTCTTTCGTTGATCCATTAACAGGTGAAAAAGTAAATGGTTATTCAATGGAAGCCAAATTGATTTTGCAAAAATACTGGTGGGATGGACAGCTGGTCTGGGCAGGTAACATTACTGCTGAATATGAGTCGGATAAGTTGAAATACAATGGTGAGCGTAGCGATGCTTTTTCGCCTAAGGTTACTTCTGGTTTAACCTATCGTGTGGCAAATGGTTGGTATGCTGGGGTTGAGGCGCATCTTGATCAAGAGAGTTTATGGACAAAGCAAGACAAATGGCAGTTTGATCATTGGGATTTATGGGCAGGTCCAACCATCCATTACGGTGGTAAACAATGGTGGGCAACGCTTACGGCATTTACACAAGTTTCTGGTTCACCTGCTGATTTCCAACAAAACCGTAATGTACATCTGGTCGATCATGAAATGCGTGAAACGCGGTTGAAGATTGGTTATAACTTTTGATCATTATTTCATATAGCATCTCTAATCACTCCTGTTTCGTCATCCTAGCCTAGGCAAGAATCTATAAAATTGATGAGATAGATTCCAACCTTTGCGGGAATGACGGTTTTTTAGCGTTGCTCCACAGTATTAAACATAATTTTTTAGATTCCAACAATACCTCACGTCGCGATCTAAAAAATCTCAAACACGTAGCCAGCCA
>CAZLOM010000106.1:0-5772 GCA_964561185.1 uncultured Piscirickettsiaceae bacterium | reverse complement strand
CTTTCTTCCCCTGCACGAAGCGTCAAAACCTCACAGCCTGTTTCCGTAACCACAAGGGTGTGTTCCCACTGAGCTGACAGGCTACGATCTTTTGTCACCACCGTCCAACCATCAGGTAAGACCTTAATGTCTTTTTTACCCAGATTGACCATAGGTTCGATGGTAAAGGTCATACCAGCTTGTAACACTTCACCCTCGCCTTGATTGCCATAGTGCATGACCAAAGGCGGTTCATGGAACGCCAAACCAACCCCATGACCACAGTACTCACGAACAATCGAGCAAGCATTTTTGTGCGCGTGTTGCTGAATCGCATAACCCAAATCACCCAGCGTTACCCCCGGTTTCACCATATCAATGCCAACCCAGAGACACTCATGCGCAATGCGACAGATACGACTTCCGCGAATGGTTGGTTTACCAATTTCAAACATCATGCTGGTATCACCGAAAAACCCATCCTTAATCACCGTCACATCGACATTGATGATGTCACCATCGACCAGCTTTTTATTTCCTGGAATCCCGTGACACACCTGATGATTGACACTCGTACAAATCGAACGCGGAAAGCCTAAGTAGTTCAAACAGGCAGGAATCGCACCCTGTTGATTCACAATATAATCGTGTGCGAGTTTATCCAAGGTATCGGTTGTAACCCCAACCTTGACGTGTTCACTGAGCATCACCAACACCTCAGCCGCGAGTTGACTGGCACGACGAATGCCTGCAATTTGTTCAGGCGTTTTGAGGATAATCGGTTCGTTTTTATCTGACATGAATATGACCTAAGTATGCAAAAATAAACCATCGCCAAGCAATGTGGCAAGGGTTTGAAATCAATAAAATATGGTTAATCGCTGTTATTTTACTCAAAGTCCACGCGAATAACAGTAGTTTTTGGCGCAAGTCTGCTGACGTGGAAAAGCAGTTCTGAATAGGCAGAATAGTCTTGCGAAGGCGTGGAATGGTTCAGTATCACTTGAGGACAAGCTAAACCTGACTGCTGAATCGCCTGTAAGGTGAGTAGCGCATGATTGATACAACCCAAGCGATTCGCCACCACCAAAATCACAGGCAAGCCTAGGGCACTAGCCAAATCGGCATTGTAAGCAGAGGGGGTTAACGGGCTTAACCAGCCCCCTGCCCCTTCAACCAGCGTGATTTTCTCTTGCGTCTCTTGCCGACAAGCTAGAACGAGATCGTCTAATACCAGCACCCTCTGTTGGGCTTCCTGCATGGCTCGCGCTGGTGATACTGCGGGCGCAAAGCGGTGCGGACAAACCAACCATTCATCTTCACCACTAACTTCCGCCAAAATGCGAGCATCTGCACAGGCATCTAACTGATCGCCACAACCACTGGCAACAGGCTTGCGAACCGCCACGCGTTTTCCTTGCGCCAAGTACTCACGAGCCAAGCGTGCCGTGATGTAGGTTTTACCAACATCCGTATCTGTGCCTGTGATGAAGAATCCTGTCATCAAGACGCTTAAACCATCAAAAGTTGTTCTGCGGTGAGTAACTGCTCTGCTTCCTGATATTTAGCGAGGGTTTGATTGACCACATCCTCAGGTAACTCAGGACCTGGTGCGGTTTTTCCCCAGTCTAATGTTTCCAAATAATCACGGATAAATTGCTTATCAAAGCTCGGTGGATTGCTACCGACTGCATAGCTGTTGGCTGGCCAGAAGCGAGAAGAATCAGGCGTTAAGACTTCATCAATCAAATGGATACGACCATCAGCATCTTCACCAAACTCAAACTTGGTATCGGCAATAATGATGCCTCGAGGAAGCGCGTAATCTGCCGCGAATTGGTAAATCGCCAATGCCAAACGCTCGACTTCTGCGGTTTTTTCCTCGCCCATGATCTTGACCAACTCAACACGGGAAATGTTCTCATCATGATCGCCCACAGCCGCTTTGGTTGAGGGCGTAAAAATGGGCTGTGGCAATTTATCCGCTTGACGCAACCCAGCGGGCAGTTGATGACCACAAACCGTTCCTGTTTGTTGATAGTCTTTCCACCCAGAACCCACCAAATAACCGCGCACAATCGCTTCCACTGGCAACGGCTTGAACTTCTTAACAATCATCACCCGATCACCCAACTCAGCCAACTGCTCAGGCGTAAGCACGTCGCTCAAGGCAATGTCCGTCGTTAACTGATTCGGCACAATGTGCGAGGTGTTCGTCATCCAAAAGCGCGTCATGCGACTCAAAAGTTCTCCCTTCGTTGGGATTGCCGTCGGCATGACCACATCAAATGCAGAGATGCGATCCGTCGTCACAATCAGCAAATGCTGGTCATCAAGATCATAGATGTCTCGCACTTTTCCCTGATGAATTTGCTTGAGTTGTGCAATATGACTCGTATGTAAGCAGGTCATTTCGGTTCTTCTCCTAGGTTATTGTCTTCTTTGCGTGAAAAATGGCTCTCACCGTATTGTAGCACCATGACAGAAATGGTAATAAGTACAATCGCCCCTGCGATGGCCATAATTTTCAGCTCGGTGACATTTTCACTGATAATGAGATGACGCGCCAAACCGACAATGGCAATAAAGAGTGGCATCAATATCGGCAATTTTCCAGATTGCAAATACACAATAACCATAGCGATAATTTCTAAATAGATAAACATCATTAAAAGATCACCAACCTGTACGTGATGTAGATCAATCATCGCTTTTACTTCTTGTACTGCCGCCAAGATTGTTACCAGAGTAATAACCACTAAGCCTATGATTTCTATCACATGAAGTATCGGCTGTAAGAGTTTATTGGCTTGTTTTGAGGATGCTGAGTTTGAGTTCATAACGTCTCCTATGTATGGAAAAAGATGACAGAATCATTTTTTTTGTTAAAATGAGAAAAGTTTTTGTCCATTTTAGGAGATATTACGATGAAACGCGAGAACTGGATTGCCCCTTCGATCTTATCAGCTGACTTTGCACGCCTAGGTGACGACGTTAAAGACGTGTTGTTATCGGGTGCTGACATCGTGCATTTTGACGTGATGGACAACCATTACGTGCCTAACCTAACCATCGGCCCCTTGGTGTGTGATAGCTTGAAAAACTACATGACCAAAAATGGTTTGGAACAACCCATTGATGTGCATTTGATGGTTAAGCCTGTTGATCGCATCATCCCTGACTTTGCCAAAGCGGGTGCGAACTACATCACTTTCCACCCTGAAGCCTCAGAACACGTTGATCGTTCATTAGCCTTGATCAAAGATTCTGGTTGTAAAGCGGGTTTGGTATTCAATCCAGCAACCTCATTAGACTATTTACAGTATGTGATGGATAAGGTGGATATGATTTTGATCATGTCGGTTAACCCTGGATTTGGTGGTCAAAGCTTTATTCCACAAGCCTTGAACAAACTACGTCAAGCACGTAAGATGATTGATGAGTCAGGTTATGACATCCGTTTGGAAATTGATGGCGGTGTTAAGGCTGAAAACATCCGTGAAGTGGCTGAAGCAGGCTGTGATACCTTTGTTTCTGGTTCAGGGATTTTCGGTAAAGCAAATGCGAACGATGCGAACCGTTACAACACCATTATTCGTCAAATGCGCGAAGCATTGGCTAAGGCTTAACGCAAAAAGGCTCGTTGATGAATACCAAATTAAAACCCGATTTCATTCTCATCGACTTGGATGGTACGCTGATTGACAGCGTACCAGACCTTGCTTACTGCGGTGATGAAATGATGCGTGAGTTAGGGCTAGCACCAAGAGGTGAAACAGCGTCAAGAGACTGGGTAGGCAATGGTGTGGAGCGTTTTTGTGAGCGCACCTTGCTTGGTTCAGTTGATGGAACGGCTGATCCTGAGTTATTTGCCAAAGCCTTACCGATTTTCAAACGTCTTTATCTCACCAATAACTCGCAACGCTCTCGTGTGTATGATGGCGTGGTCGAAGGCATTGAATGGATGAAAGCGCAAGGCTATCGCTTAGGCTGTGTCACCAATAAGGCAGAAGCCTTCACCGTTCCATTGCTCAAAGACAAAGGCTTGTTTGACTTATTTGAGCTGGTCGTCAGTGGTGATACCTGTCCCGAAAAAAAACCCAGCCCGATTCCGCTCCTTTATGCCGCTGAAAAAATGGGCGTGGTGCCTGAGAATGCGTTGATGCTTGGAGATTCTATCTCTGATGTTAAAGCCGCTCGTGCCGCACACTTTCATATCATCTGCATGAGTTATGGCTACAATCATGGCGAAGACATTCGTCTTGCCACTCCTGATGCCGTTGTTGACAGCATGGCAGAACTACCAAACTTTCTTGAGAGTGCTTAGATTCATGAAATTGGATATTCGTCCCCGTCGCGCTTTAACACGCACCCTATTAACCGATTGCGATACCGCGCTGGGCTTGTATGCTCGTGTAGCAGAAGGATTCGGTTCTTTCTTGCTAGAGTCAGTACAGGGAGGAGAAAAATGGGGACGTTATTCGATCATTGGATTGCCTGCTTATCGCAGAATTAAGGTGGAAGGCTCTCAAGTCACCATTGAAACGGGCGATCAAGCGCAGTCTTTTACCTGTGACAATCCACTTGATTGGTTAACCGAAGTTCACGAGCAGTATGCTTCTGCCAGTGAATCAGCAGGCTTGCCGCGATTTGCGGGTGGTTTGGTGGGCTATTGGGGCTATGATAGCGTTCGTTGGATGGAGCCTCGTTTGCAAGGCAAAGCTCCTGAAGACACCTTGAAAGTGCCTGATATTTACCTCTTTGTGGCAGATGAAGTCTTGGTGGTGGATAACCTATCAGGGCTAACACAGATCATTGTTCATGTTGAGGATACGCCTGAACAGATTCAAGCAGGTGAAACACGATTAACCCAGATCGCAGACCATATCGGTCAAGCGGTGCATTTGCCTGTGCTAGACAAGGCTGAACAGATTGATGAGTCAACCTTTGTGTCGGGCTTTGGTGAGCAGGCATTTGAATCGGCGGTTAAACGCATTCAAGAATACATTCTTGCAGGTGATGTCATGCAGGTGGTGCTATCACAACGCATGACCGTTCCTTATCATCAATCCTCCTTGTCGTTATACCGTGCCTTACGTCATTTGAATCCATCGCCCTACTTGTTTTATTTTGATTTTGGCGACTTCCAAGTCGTCGGCTCATCGCCTGAAATCTTGGTGCGTGTCTCCGATGATGAGGTGACAGTGCGTCCTATTGCAGGGACACGTAAACGCGGTTCAACCCCAGAGGAAGACCTTGCTAACGAACTCGACTTACTGGCAGACCCCAAGGAAATCGCTGAACATCTCATGCTCATTGATTTAGGGCGTAACGATGTCGGTCGCATCAGCCAAGCGGGAAGCGTTAAACTCACCGAAAAGATGATTATTGAGCGTTACTCTCACGTCATGCACATTGTTTCTAACGTCACAGGCAAGCTAAGAGAAGGCATAACGGCAATGGATGCCCTCAAAGCCGCTTTCCCAGCAGGAACCTTATCTGGCGCACCTAAAATTCGTGCGATGGAAATCATTGACGAACTAGAACCCGTAAAACGTGGGGTTTACGGTGGTGCAGTGGGCTACTGGAGCTGGAATGGTGACATGGACGTGGCGATTGCGATTCGCACAGCGGTTGTCAAAGATGGTACCCTTAATATGCAAGCAGGTGCAGGCATTGTCGCCGACTCAGTACCAGAATCAGAATGGCAAGAAACCCTCAGTAAGTCTCGCGCCATCTTCAAAGCCGCTCAGTTGGTGAGTGAGGGGTTGTATGCAGAAGCATCACAAGAGC
>CAZLOM010000105.1:0-5784 GCA_964561185.1 uncultured Piscirickettsiaceae bacterium | reverse complement strand
AGAGGGAATGTTGTTTGCTCAAAATCAACTTTATGGGGAAGTGTTTGAGGTGCTTAAACAAAAGATAGCTGATTGACATGTTAGGCAAGGCTTGATCCATGAATTTGTCCACTGACTTGAAATATCATCTTCAATCAGGTATTGTGCAAGCTGTTTTTCTGTTACCAAGGATAAGTAGCCATGTCGTCAACCCAGATCACGCCAAATTTGTCTTACCCTGCTTTTTTCCTGCAAGCTCGTGATGTCGCTGAGTTCCGTGCTGAGTTAAAAGACTACTTTCTGCACACCTATTTGGGCTATGAGCAGTTGTTTGAAGTGATTAAGTCAGACGCTAGTTATTATGAAAGACCCTGTTCCTTACGTCACCCCTTGATTTTCTATTTCGGTCACACAGCGACCTTCTTTATGAATAAGTTGGTGTTGGCAAAACTGGTGTCGCGTGTTGATCCAGAGTTAGAGTCGATGTTTGCAATTGGCGTAGATGAAATGTCATGGGATGATTTGAACGAAGCGAATTACCACTGGCCAAGTGTGGATCGGGTGCGTGCCTATCGTCGTCAGGTACAAGAAAGCATCCTTGCCCTCATTGATCGCGTGGAAATTTCATTCCCGATGACGTGGCAAAGCCCTGTGTGGCCGATTTTAATGGGCATCGAGCATGAGCGCATTCATTTAGAAACCTCATCCGTATTGATTCGCCAACTGCCGTTTGATCAGGTGCAAGCACACCCTGCGTTTCCGATTTGTCCCGATCAAACGAAACCAGCCCCAGAAAATCGTTGGGTAAGTGTGCCAGCTGGAGAGGTGGTGATTGATCATCAAGACCCTGCCAACCTCTACGGTTGGGACAATGAGTATGGGTATCATCAGGCGCAAGTGGGTGAGTTTAAGGCAGGTGCGATGTTGGTGAGCAATGCTGAGTTTCTCGGTTTTGTGCAAGCAGGTGGCTATCAGTCTCAACAGTATTGGACAGCAGAAGGACAAGGGTGGTTAGGCTTTACTCAGGCGGAGTATCCAACCTTTTGGCGAAAAAAAGGCGAGGATTTTTACTTACGCACCATGACAGAGGAAATCCAGATGCCTTGGTCGTGGCCAGTGGAGGTCAATTATTTAGAAGCCAAAGCCTTTTGTAACTGGAAAGCCGAACAGACGGGCGATCCCATTCGTCTACCCAGCGAAGACGAATACCTACGCTTACGTCAAACGCTTAACCTGCCCAAGGATACCGCGATTGGGTTACAAGCCAATCTGAATCTTGCGCAATATGCGTCCTCCACCCCAGTTGACGCTAACCCTTTTGGCGATGTTTATGACATTGTCGGTAATGTATGGCAATGGACAGAAACGCCGATTTATCCTTTTGAAGGCTTTAAGGTGCATCCTTTGTATGATGATTTCACCACACCAACCTTTGACAATAAACACAATATTTTCAAAGGGGGTTCATGGATTTCAACAGGCAACGAAGCGAACCTTTATTCACGTTATGCTTTTCGTCGGCATTTCTTCCAACACGCTGGCTTCCGCTACATTGCCTCAGAACATCCCGTCATCACTCAATTTGATCCTTACGAAACAGAAACCGATGTGGTGCAAGCCTGTGAATTGCATTATGGACATGCCTATTTTAACCAGCCATCTTATCCACAAGCCTTAGCAGAGCAGATTCGTGCCTTGCCTAAATCAGGTCGTTTTGTAGAATTGGGCTGTTCGGTAGGTCGGACTTGTTTACTGTTGGCAGATCATTTTGATCACATCACGGGTTTGGACACCACCGCGCGATTGATTCAGGTTGCCCATCAGATGCAGACACACGGACGTATGCGTTACCGCTTGTCGATAGAGGGCGATATTCCTGATTTTATTGAGCAAAGTTTGCCTAACTTCTCAGCAGAGGCATTCCGTCATATTCAATTTTTGCAACAAGACCCGAATAATCTTAAACCGATGTTTACGGGTTATGATGTGATGCTATTGAATCAAACGATTGAACGATTGGCGCATCCAGCCCAATGGTTAGCAGAGATTCACACGCGTTTGAATGCGTCTGGTGTGTTGGTTATTGCCAGTCATTATGGCGTTGATGCACAGCGCACGCTGGACGCTGATCGTTTGGGTGGATTCAAACAGGACGGTGAAAATGTCAGCAGTGAGGCTCGGTTGCAGGACATTTTATCCGCTAATTTTTCTTTGCTGAAGACTCCCATTGATTTGCCGCTGGTGTTACGCTCTGACGCGCGTCATTTTGAGATTAAGTTAGTGCAAGTCACGGTATGGCAGAAGCGGTAAGGCATCGAATCTCAAAATCCAACACACGGTTGATTCGTTCTATGCTAGGATAACACTTTTAACACTGTTTCTCGGGAAGGTATCGGCTATGCAAGTGCCCAAAAAAGGGATTTATTGGCTACCAAACCTATTGACCACTGCCGCATTGTTTTGTGGTTTCTATGCCATTATTGCGGGCTTTAACCAAGAGTTCGAGCAGGGTGCCATTGCGATTTTCGTTGCCATGATTTTTGATGCCTTAGATGGGCGCGTGGCGCGAATGGCCAATGCAACCAGTGAGTTTGGTGCAGAATATGACAGCTTATCCGATATGGTTTCCTTTGGTGTGGCACCAGCAATGCTTATGTATGTGTGGGGATTACATGAGTTAGGCAAAATAGGCTGGTTGATGGCGTTTGTGTATGTCGCCGCCGCGGGATTGCGTTTGGCGCGATTTAACACGCAAGTTGGGACAGCGGATAAGCGTTATTTCCAAGGGCTTCCCAGTCCTGCGGCGGCGGGTGTTTTGGCCGCCTGTATTTGGATGTTGGGCAGTCAGCCTGTTTCTTTCATGGTGATCTGGGTCGTCGCAGGGATGACAGCGATAGCAGGATTGTTGATGGTCAGTAACTTCCGTTATCATAGTTTCAAAGAATTCCAGATGAAAGACAGGGTTCCCTTCATGACCTTGTTAGTCATCTTAGGTGTTGGGATTGTGATTCTTATCGATCCAGCCAGCTTGTTACTCATTACCCTCTTGCTCTACGCTCTGTCTGGTCCAGTGGTCACGTTTGTTGGATTAAAAGAACGTCGTCGAGTGAGAAAAGCAAAGAAAGATGAAGAGGTAGGTGCAGAACACCCCGTGGCTTCTTCAGAAAACAACACAGAGTCCATGATACCAAAGCAGTAATTATTTATGAGGGAAAGCATGATGAGTCAGAAAAAAGATACGGTTATCATTTTTGATACGACGCTTAGAGATGGTGAACAAAGTCCAGGTGCGTCCATGACCAAAGAAGAAAAGGTGCGCATTGCCAAGACCTTAGAAAAAATGAATGTCGATGTCATTGAAGCAGGTTTTCCAGCCGCCAGTGTAGGTGACTTTGCCTCGGTTGAGGCGGTCGCAAAAGCGGTTAAGGATTCAACCGTATGTGGGTTAGCGCGAGCCTTGGATCGTGATATTGATCAAGCAGGTGAAGCCATTCGTCCTGCAAATTCAGGTCGTATTCATACATTTATCGCGACATCGCCCATTCATATGGAGAAAAAACTGCGCATGACACCAGATCAGGTGGTTGAGCGTGCGATCTATGCGGTTAAACGTGCCAGAAACTATACGGATAATGTTGAGTTTTCAGCAGAAGATGCAGGACGTTCCGATCCAGAGTTCTTGTGTCGCGTGTTTGAAGCGGTGATCAATGCAGGCGCGACCACCATTAACATTCCTGATACGGTTGGTTATAACCTACCAGAACAGTTTGGTGCCTTGTTTCATTATGTGATCACTAATACCCCCAATTCAGACAAAGCCATTTTCTCGGCGCACTGTCATAATGACCTTGGGCTTGCCGTCGCCAATTCTTTGGCGGCAGTGCAGAATGGGGCGCGTCAAATTGAATGTACCATCAATGGCTTGGGTGAGCGAGCTGGGAACACCGCGCTTGAAGAGGTGGTGATGGCCATTCGTACCCGTCAAGACTTCTTCTCGGTGGATACCCGTATCAACAGCAAAGAAATCATGAATGCGTCGCGCATGGTGTCTGCGATTACGGGCTTCCCTGTTCAACCGAACAAAGCCATTGTTGGCGCGAATGCCTTTGCACATGAGTCTGGCATTCACCAAGATGGCGTGTTGAAACATCGTGAAACCTACGAAATCATGCGTGCAGAAGATGTGGGTTGGACAGCGAACAAAATGGTACTCGGCAAGCATTCTGGTCGTAATGCCCTACGCGCACGCCTACAAGAATTAGGTGTGACTTGTGATACCGAAGAAGAATTGAATCGTGTGTTTGTTCGCTTCAAGGAATTGGCCGATCTGAAACATGAGATTTATGATGAAGACCTATTGGCTCTGATTGCTGATGAAACGGTTGAATTAGAAAATGATCAGTTCCGTTTGGTATCGCTCAAAGTCACCTCTGAAACAGGTGAATTGCCAACAGCAGAAGTGGTCTTGTGGATCAATGGGATTGAAAAGAAAGCCGATTCTCAAGGCGCAGGTGCCGTTGATGCTACTTTCAAAGCCATTGAAAAAATGGTGGATTCAGGCGCGAACCTCTTGCTCTACTCTGTTTCTAATGTGACCAATGGCACCGATTCCCAAGGTGAAACCGCTGTGCGCTTGGAAAAAGGGGGGCGTGTGGTCAATGGGCAAGGCACAGACACGGACATTATGGCTTCTTCTGCTAAAGCCTATATCAATGCCCTAAACAAGCTGACCAGCAAAGCAAAACGAGCGCACCCACAATATCAGGAGGGCGTGTGAATCTCAAGCAAGCACTAGGGATTACCGATTGGCAATCCCTTGATGCCACTTCTTTAGATGCCACCTACCTTGATCCTTCTGTTATTTTTTGTGTGGGAGAGGAGTTGGCTGATTGCTGGTACAGTGAGGAAGACCCTCGTTGGCAGTTGCTGTCTAACATCACGCGAGCCTTAGGGGTTGATCTGACCGCACTGGAGCCAGCAGAGCCTGATGATCTTCCTGAGGACTCAAGTCAGGTGTGGCAATTTGATGGTGTTCATTTGCCCTTGCTGTCTGAAATGTTGGTCAATCCAGCACTCAAGGCTCAGTTATGGCAAACCCTGTGTCCTCATATAGGGCGTGTTTCAGCTTGACTGAGCGGGTTGTTGTTGCCATTGTTGGCGCGGGTCCAGCAGGGTTAATGGTGGCTGATCGTTTGTCGGCACAGGGTGTCAGTGTACATCTCTACGATCGTATGCCAACCCTTGGACGTAAATTCTTACAAGCAGGAAAAGGCGGGTTAAACCTGACTCACAGTGAGCCTTTTTCGGCCTTTCTAAACCGTTTTTCTGCTTTTTCTCTGCCTGCTGACCATTCTGAGATTTTTTCACCTTATTTACAGGGCTTTTCCGCGCAATCCATGCGTGATTGGGCAAGCGAACTGGGTATTGATACCTTTATTGGCTCATCAGGTCGTGTTTTTCCAAGCGATATGAAAGCCGCTCCCCTATTGCGTGCATGGTTACACCGTCTTAAATCACAAGGGGTGGTTGTTCATACCAAGCATCGCTGGGTGGGATGGCAAGATGAGGCGTTGGTCTTCGAGCATCAAGGTCAGGTCAAATCAGTCTTGGCTGAGCAGGTGGTGTTTGCTTTGGGCGGTGCAAGCTGGTCGCACTTGGGTTCTGATGGGCAGTGGGTCGATCTTTTTCGTCAACAAGGGATTGCGGTTACGCCCTTGTTACCTGCTAATGGTGGTTTTCAAGTGGATTGGGACGCTTGGTTTGTTGAGTCTTATGCAGGTTCGCCTGTCAAACAGGTCGCCATGA
>CAZLOM010000104.1:0-5957 GCA_964561185.1 uncultured Piscirickettsiaceae bacterium | reverse complement strand
GCCTGTTCATGAGCCATTATAGGATACCCTCTGACAAATAGTGTCTTAGGTGAAGAGTGGTCACAGCTACTGCTATCTAACCCTGTTGGCGATGATGATGCTTAAGATGATGCTTAAGCGGTATATATCAATATCGAAGATTCTCAGGTTTAGAAAACATCTGCTCTGCCGATAAGGGTTACAATACAGAAAATAACAAGTAACAGATGGCGACATAGATTGCGACACAAAAGGAGTCTAAGATGGAACCTGTTTTTGGATTAGGGATCGTCTCATTACCGAAATGGGAAGACTTTCAAAACCTACCTGATCACACCAAAGGACCTGTGACCTTTGCTGAAGAGCAGGGAAAACAACAACGTCAAGCGATTACACAACAAATTGCACAAAATATGCAGGCAGGACAATCCTTGATCAGAATGCACTATGGTCCACTGACCACCCAAGGCGTAAATGTCTGGGCATGACGCTTATTGTTGGCTTCTCGCATAAGACAATAAGTAAGCATCTAAGGCTTTAGCAAATGCCTGCTTGTCCTTTGCGGATAAAGGCGCAGGTCCAGAGGTTTGCACGCCACTGGCTCGCATGGTCTCCATAAAATCACGCACGACCAACCGTCCTTTGATGTTATCGGCAGTATGTACTTGTCCGCGAAGCCCAATGGCTTGCGCCCCTTTTGCCAACACCTCAGCGGCAAGCGGAATGTCTTGCGTAACCACCAGATCATTCATTTCCACCCGACTCACAATATGATGGTCTGCAATATCAAAGCCCTTTTCTACCCGCATAAAAGCAATATTTTGTCTTACAGGAATCACCAAATGATGATTGGCGACAAAGGTCATTTTAATGCCTGTCCGTTCCGCTGAACGAATCAGCATTTCTTTTAGCGCGACGGGACAAGCGTCAGCATCGACAAAAATCTGCACATTTCTTTCCTTTTAGGGCATTTTTTCGGTATAGTATAACTGGTTATATTGAGTTATCACAGCTTAAAAAAGCCAAGCATAACGAAAAACGACCGCGCAACATACCTGATCAATCCGTTGAAATAAGGATAATAACATGATGAACACAACACATCGACTCATCACCCTAATGACTGGTCTCAGCCTATTCGCGAGCCAAGAACTGTTTGCCAATGAAGCAAAGGGGTTGCTGGAGGGCAATTGTATGAAGTGTCATACAACGGAGGTTTATAACCGCGACAATCGTAAGGTTAAAAATCTGATGGGCTTGCACACACAGGTTGAAGCCTGTAACACACAGATTGGCACAGGTTGGTTTCCTGAAGATACCTCTGCTGTTGTTGATTACCTTAATCAACAGCATTACAAGTTCAAAACCAAATAACGAGCTTCGATGGGATTTGTGCGTTTAACAAAGTCTGCTAACGGTTGGCCAACATTTTGGTTGCAAGCTGAAAAACCTCCTTTGTGGGCACGGGTGTTATCCGTTGTCTATTGCGCGGTCATTCGACTGAGATATGCCTGCTATCAGATGGGGTATTGTCGTCGTTACTTAGCTGAACGCCCTGTGCTGGTTGTGGGTAATCGCGTGGTTGGCGGTACGGGAAAAACCCCTGTTATTTTGGGACTGGTCGCCCTACTCCAAGCACGAGGTGTGCGTGTTGGTATTGTCAGTCGTGGTTATGGACGAACCGATAAAACGCCCGTTCATCTGGTACAAGCTACCGATACCAGCGCACAAGCGGGCGATGAACCCTTGTTATTGGCAAAAACGCTCTCAGTCCCTGTGGTCGTTGCCAAACAACGTAGCCTAGCCATTCAAACTCTGCTGAACCATTATCCAGAACTAGACCTGATTCTTGCTGATGATGGTTGGCAACATTTAGCCATGATGCGCCATGCGGTGATTGAAGTCATTGACGCACAAAAAGGCTATGGCAATGGTTATTGCCTTCCTGCTGGACCGCTTCGTCAACCAGCTAACCTAGGTCAAGCAGACATGACGCTTACTCAGGGAAAAGACTTTCAACTGGTTCCTACTCACTGGTATCATCTTGCAACCCAGCGTTACTATCCGCTGAATGAACAGTTAAATGAAGACTCGCCCTTTTCGCTTATCGATCAACAAGATGTAACGGCTATGGCAGGCATCGGTAATCCTGAACGATTTTTTAATACGCTTGAAAATTTAGGTATTAATATATCAGAAAGGGTCGCCCTCGCAGACCACCAAGCCATTCCTACTGCACGATTAACCCAGTCAAACACAACCATCATGACCATGAAAGATGCCATGCGTTGCCCTACTGATAATATACCACCTCATTACTGGGCATTGGTGGTGAGCACCCAATTTACACCAGATCAAGAACACAACTTACTGAAGCTTACTCAACGCATTTTAATCCAATAACAATCATCCGCTAACAAAACAACGCACAGGAGACTTTTACCATGTCTATTCGCTCACCTTGGTTGCTCATTCCACTATCCTTCATGATTGGCGCACCGTCGGCACAAGCTGAAAGTGAAATCGCGCCAGTTTATGCCATTGCCCTTGCCAGTATCGCATCGATTACATTAGGAGAGTTGAAAGGCAATTCAGTGTTAGCCACCATGACCTCTGCTACCAGCAAGCATCAAGTTTCTTTACTTCACGGCAGACAAGATGATCAACTCAGCATCAGCCGATTGGCATTGCGTTGGGAACACAGCCTACCCCTGTGGCAAACAGCAAATTGGAAAGTTTCTTCCGCATTAGAAGCCAGCTATGGTTACTGGCAAGTACCTGATCGCTATCACCCTAACCACAATCAGGATATTGGGTTAACACCGCTCTTTAAGTGGCAATCGACTGACTGGACGCATCTCTATGCGGAAGTTGGTGTAGGGGTACATCTGCTCGAAAACACGCAGATAAGAAATGATGATAAATCGACCCAGTTTCAATTTGGTGATCAACTGGCATTAGGTTGGGAAAACAATGATCTGCGAGTCGGTTATCGCTATTTACACATTTCAAATGCCAATATCGAACTGCCTAACCCCGCAACCGATTTTCACCAGCTAGAGCTTGGTTATCGCTTTTAACCAAGTTAACGAAGAAAAGCACACCGCTACGCATCTCAATTCCGATGATGTGTAGCGGTTCTGATGCTTAGTGCGAAGCTACTTGTTGACTCTGTTCCGTTTCATAAACAACCGCCATCATCTCAGCAACACTATCAGGGTTGAGTGATAAGCTGGTAATGCCCTTCTCTACCAAATGCTTGGTAATCTCTGGAAAATCGCTCGGTGCTTGCCCACAAATGCCCACATATTTACCATGACGATGACAAGCATCAATCGCCATATCCATCAGTGCCGTGACCGCTGGATTACGCTCATCATAGCCAGCGAGCAAGCCAGAATCGCGATCGACCCCAAGGGTTAACTGTGTTAGGTCGTTAGAACCAATTGAAAAGCCATCAAAATGCTGTAAGAAATCATCGGCTAAAATCGCATTCGCGGGAATTTCACACATCAAATAAACTTTCAGCTCTTTATCCCCACGAACCAACCCATGACGCGCCATCAAACCAAGGGTCAATTGTGCCTCTGGTACGGTGCGTACAAATGGAATCATCAGAGAAACATTGGTTAAGCCCATGTCTTCACGCACGCGCTTCAAAGCGGCACACTCTAGGGCGAAAGAAGCACGGAAGCGGGGATCAAAATAACGCGCGGCACCCCGTAACCCAATCATCGGATTCTCTTCCTGTGGTTCAAACTGAGCCCCACCAATTAAAGCGGCATACTCGTTTGACTTAAAGTCTGATAAACGCACAATCACTTGACGCGGATAAAAAGCGGCGGCAATCGCGCCAACCCCCTCAGCCAAGCGATTAATAAAATAATCCTGCGGACTGGCATAGCCTGCAATGATTTCATCAATCTGCTTTTGCAGTTTTTTATTCAGCGTATCGTACTCCAGCAAGGCTCGCGGATGAATGCGAATGGCATGATTGATGATGAACTCAAGTCGCGCCAAGCCTACCCCTTTAACAGGCATACTGGCATGCACGAAAGCCAACTCTGGATTGGCAACATTAACCATGATGCTGGTATGGGTCGGCAATTCACTCGGAAAAGTCTCCGTCGTCACCTCAAAAGGCACTTCGCCACGATACACATAACCTGAATCGCCTTGTGCGCAAGAGACAGTAACCATTTCCCCATCAGGAACCGTTAGCGTCGCATTTTGCGTCCCGACAATGGCAGGAATGCCCAATTCACGGGCAATGATGGCGGCATGACAAGTACGACCACCGCGGTTGGTGATGATCGCGCTGGCAATTTTCATGATCGGTTCCCAATCTGGGTCGGTCATGTCAGTCACCAGAACATCCCCAGCTTGGATACGATCAATTTGTGCAGGGGTATCAATGATTTTGGCTTTACCCGTAGCGACTTTAGCCCCAATGCTCCGACCAGTTGCTAAAATCTCTGCTTGCGTTGGTTTAAGCTGATAACGCTCTGCCATGGCAGAAGTCACCTTCTCAGCATGAACCGTTTCAGGACGCGCTTGTAAGATATAAAGCTCACCATCAACCCCATCTTTTGCCCACTCAATATCCATGGGCATACTACGACCATGCAAGTGGGAATAGTGTTGCTCAATCAACATGGCTTGCCTTGCCAAACTCAATACCTCGGCATCTTGCAAAGCAAACTGTTGACGCTCTTTGCGTGATACCTTGATGTTCTTGGTTGAGCTGCCTGCCACCGTATCATCACTGTAAACCATACGAATGGCTTTTTCACCCAGTTGACGCTTAAGAATGGGAGAGAAACCTTCAGCGAGGGTTGGTTTATGCACCAGATATTCGTCAGGGTTCACCGCACCCTGCACCACATTTTCGCCTAGACCGTAAGCGGCATTAATCAGCACCACATTGCGAAAGCCCGATTCCGTATCAAGGGTAAACATCACCCCAGAAACACCCTTGTCTGCACGCACCATTTTTTGTACCGTCACCGACAAAGCCACCTTGGTATGATCAAAGCCTTTGTCTATACGATAAGAAATCGCCCGATTGGTAAACAAACTGGCAAACACGCGCTTAACGCTGTGCACAATGTTACGCCCACCTGCAATGTTCAAGTAGGTTTCTTGCTGACCCGCAAAAGAGGCACCCGGTAAATCTTCAGCGGTCGCCGAAGAACGAATCGCCACCTCAATCATCGGTTGGTATTCTTGCTCTAGTTGCGCGTAAGCTTGAATAATCTCATCCTTGAGATCTGTCGGCATTTGCCCATTGATGATCAAATTGCGAATCAACTGACCCGTGTGCTGTAATTGCGCTAAATCATCTTTGGGCAGATTCGACAACAACTGATGGATGTGATCGGTTAATTGATTGTGTTCTAAAAATGCCCAAAAACCATCGGCAGTGACCGCAAAACCGTTGGGTATTTTTAAGCCTTTAGGCGTAAGTTGCTGATACATTTCGCCCAACGAAGCATTTTTCCCGCCCACGAGGGGAAGATCAGCAAGACGAATCTGACTAAAGGTACGAATATAGCGCATAACAACTGTCCTCAATTAACTGAAAGCATATCCTGTATAGACTAGCTAACCTTGCGTCATTTTGCAACCGCTATTAAAAGCCTAGCTTGCTTATCTGCTCGCCCGAAAAACATCTAACAGGATTTCGGGCAAGTAGTAAGGTGATTACCAACGCGTTTCTCTTTCTGGCGTTGAGGTAATATGATGAATGGTCATATCAGCACCATCATATTCTTCTTCGTCACTTAAACGAATCCCCATGGTCTTTTTCAGCACACCATACACCAGATAACCGCCCACAAAAGCGATCATCACACCAGCCACACTGCCGATGATTTGAGAGGTAAGACTCACGCCGCCTATGCCGCCAAACAGCGTTGAGCCAAAAATACCAGCGGCAATCCCGCCCCAAACACCACACAAGCCATGCAAAGGGAAAA
>CAZLOM010000103.1:0-6029 GCA_964561185.1 uncultured Piscirickettsiaceae bacterium | reverse complement strand
ATGAATCCAACGAATGATCAAGGTGATGCTACTCAATAATGCTACCAATGTATATCCAGCAGGATAGTCAAGCCATAATGCGATGCCCAAGCCAGACCAAGCCAACACAATTGCAGAGGATGTTATGATCCATAAGGCCGTGCCTTGTTTGATCTGCCATAAAAAAGCTGGTGCGAGCAACAATACAAACACGACCAACAACCCTGCTAATTTCACGGCAATCGCGCAAACTAATGCAAATCCCCAATAAAATCCAGAAGTTCGTAACCATAGCCAATGCCACCATAGCAACCCAGAAACCAAAGCAACAGCAAGCGCAAAAAGGGCTTCTTCTGGTGTCGCAAACAACACATCATAAGCGACCAAAGCAGATAATACCTCGCGCTGACTGCCTGCATTGGCTTGCAAGATCATAAACAACGCCAAACCCAGCGCGTAAAGCAATCCAATCGGTGCTTCTAAAACCTGTATGCGTTCGGCATGATGGGCAAAACTTCTGACCCACGATGCGGCAACAAACGCACCCAACAAAGCCCCTAACCACAAGCCCTGAGTGCCAAAGGCAATCGAACCCAAAGCCGCACCCAGTGCCGCCCATTGTCCCACCGCCAAGTCTAAAAAAATCACACCTCGACCAACGACTTCTCGCCCGTAAGGCACAAGCAAGATGGCTAATCCTGCCGTTAATAATAAGGCTGGCCACCATAATTCAAGCATTATTTTGCCAACTCCTCAACCATTGCGTCATACCATGAGAACAGGTCTTTCGCTCGATCATCCGCGCCAACATCACAAGGCAAGACATGCCAAGGAATCCCTTTTTGACGTGCTAACCATTCCGTTGCATCCTTATCTCTAAAATGTTCTTGAATGACCATCACAACGGATTGTTGCGAGAGGGTTTTGAGTAATGATTCTAAATGTCCTGCACTGGGTGGAACTCCGGGGACAGGCTCAACATTAGCGGCAATGCTCATGCCTAGCCAACCAGCCATATCATCAAAACTTTCATGATACTGAACCAGTGTTTTACCCTTTAGGTGCGCGAGTCTGCTTTCCCAACTTTCGATATGCTGTTGCCATTGTTGAGTGAATTGCGTTTGATTTTGTTGAAAGTATTGGCAATGATCTTGATCCATCAGGCAGAGTTTTTCAGCCATCACTTGCGAAAGGTGGAAGAAATTATAAGGATTAAGGTCAAAATGAGGATTTCCATCTGGGTGAACATCACCGTCAGCTCGCGTGGCATTAGGGCGAGGATTGGTCAGCTTCATAAAGGCAGATAGGTCTAAAAACCCTGTGCTTTCGGGATTAATTCGTTGATTCGATGCTTGACGTAAAATCGGTGGAAGCCAACCAATTTCTAACTGTCCACCATTGATGACGAGTAAATCTGCATTACGCAATTTAACCGCTAAAGAGGGTTTTGGCGGGACAAAATGCGGATCAAAATCCGATTGCGCTAACACATTCACCTTAACCTGATCACCACCGACTTGTTTCACCAAGTCACCAATCCAACCGTAGGTTGCGACAACATTAAGAGCGGCATTCGCGTTTCCTTGATAACAAAAAAGGGCGATCAACATCGCCCAAATCATTTTTTTCACTCAGCATTTCCTTACTGTTTTTAGAAACTATGCGCTCCGTGAGCACCAATGGCCATGTTAAACTGCAACATCACTTCATCAAATTTTTCTAGCTTGCTTGCGCCTTCTGGGGCGTAAGCTGAGTTTTGTGCATATTGTAAACGAATACGTGAAAATTCGGTTGGGTTATATTCAACCATTAAAGTATTACGATCACCGTGTAAGCTAGAACCAGAAACACCATTGGTTGTACTATTGTTTGCATCAATCGCATCATAACGTACCCCTGTACGCCATTGTGGTGCAAATTTCAAAATCAACTGTGAATAATAGCCAGACTGATCTTCAGCACGGGTACGCAACGCTTGGGATAAGGTATCTGCATCAGTAGTCGCATAGTTAGCAACTACCCCATTGGTTAAGTCACGCTTGATGTATTCCGATTGCCACATCAGATAACGCGTTGCATCCAGGAAGTATTTACCCGTCAAATCCACACCCACAATACTCCGATTGCCGCCCTTAGCGTGAGGATTCTCCTCATCATCAGCATGGTTATGGCGAGCTTGACCAGTGGCGTAAGAAACACCTGCCATCCAGCTAGACTTACCTAGGTCAAAACTCGTTTTGGCAAAAGCAACCACTAATCCTGCACCATCAACTGCCCCTTTATTGGTCATCGCAATAGCAGTGTTGCCAAAACTTTGCTCATTCTCACCTTGCAAGGCTTCAACGCCTAAAAGGAGATAAGTGTCAGTTGGAGCTAACCAAGTGGCTTGAATGCCTTTTTCCAATAACCCATGAGAGCCAAATACACCTTGGTAAATCAGTGGTTGATCAGCAAAATCCCAATAATGATGATGTTGACCATTTAAGCGACCAAAACCAGATAAAAACTTACCAAACTTCACCTGAGTATTAAAGGGTAAACTGCGGGTATTGGCATAAGCCTCTTCAATTTCACTAGCCTCTTCACCAGCGTGAACCACCGCAAACAAATCAAAGTAGTTATCAACCGCGGCGGAGAAAACCAACTCAGCATAATTGAGGTTAAAGCCATTGTTCATGTTCATGCCACCATGATTGTGTCCCGCATGAGACTCGCCAAATGGATGGGTAAAACTCGGTAAACTCAACGCACCATACTGCGTGTTCGACTTGCCACGATTGATGTAACTGCCATCGACAATCACCGCCACATCTGGGTTCATGCGATTGCCTGCAAAGGGGTTGCCTGTTAATCCACCGACCTTAACAGGGTCAGAAAGTTTACGGCTGGCGGCGCGAGCTTGGTCTAAACTGCCTTGATAACCTGATGACGCATTCCCTTTTTCTGCCGAAGCGGTGGGTGCGGTTGACGGTTCAGCTTGTTGTGTTTTGGTTTCTAGGGCTTGCAGCTTGTGCATCATCTGTTCAAGTTGAGCTTGTTGCTGGGCAATTTGCGCTTTTAGCGCATTGAGATCGTCATTAGCCAATACCTGACCAGCCAACAAACTGGCAATCACAAAAGGTAATAATTTTTTAGAAAACATCTTGATTTTTTCCTCTTGATGCAAGTGAGTATTGATTTGCAACTCAATATGCAATAAGTTGCTTTTTGCCTATTTGTTGCATATAGTAGCAATAAAAAAAGAGACTGACAAGTCTCTTTTTAATATAACGAATGGTATCAATGGGATTGAAAGTCGTTTTCGCATTCTCCATGAAATACCAATTCAATGTATTTCACGGTTAGCCCCTTTGGTAAAGGAATATCTGGAATATGAAGATCATGCAAGCAAATCATTTTTCCTGTGTTTTGGCAATAAAAATGAGGATGTTGTCCTTCATGACGACCATCACCGACCATAAATCGCCACACACGATCGTCTGCGGTAATACGATGCACCAATCCTTTTTTCACCAACCAGTCTAAGACACGATACAGGGTTACTCTATCCATTGGGGTTTGACTTTCGGATAAGATTTCATCATGTGTTAAGGGTTTTTGCGTTTGAATCAGACGTGCAAGTGTCAACACCCTTGCACTTGTTACCCTTTCACCTAAGGCTCGCAAATGTTTTTCTGCTTGTTGAACCGATTGATCTAACATGTTACGCCCTACGACTCGTGTTTTTCATTTTCCACCGTGCTTAATTACCAACATATAATGATGTTTTTCACAGGATGATCTATGGATTGTTCCGTGATCATGCTACCATTGTAAGGTTATTATACACCAACCATACACTAACCGATGGAGCTGTTTATGTTGTCACTCGAGTCTCTTACGCAAGGTCGTTGTACCCCTGTAACCAAGGATGCTAAAGCCATGCTGATACCGACCATTGAAAGTCATCTCAGCTTGTTACCTAACTGGCAAGCGTCCTTTGACTATAAGGCAATAGAACGCCAAATTACCTTCAAAAACTATCATTATGTCATGGCGTTTTTGAACGCTTTAGCTTACCTGTGTCACCAGCAAGACTATTACCCAAGTGTTGAATATCGCTATAATAACGTGAAATTGAAATTACGCACAGAACCTGTCAATGGTGTAACCACGAATGACATGATTATGGCGGCAAAAATTGAAGCATTATTGGTTAACTAAACACTATGGCAAAAAGACATCTTTCTCAACAACAACAACGGCGCATGACCGATAATCAACGTAAAGTGGTTATGCAACAGAATGAGGATGCCCCCTTAATTTCTGGCTTGGTGGTCATGAACAGTGGGAGACGCGCATGGGTAGATATTGGTTCTGATACGCCTATCTGTTGTCAACAACGGGCGAGCTTATCTGTTGTGGTTGCAGGGGATTGGGTTAAGATTCGTCAAAATGCACAGGGAGAAGGCGTAATCGAGCATTGTGAAACGCGTAAGACGCAATTGTCTCGTCCAGGATTTCGCAGTGTGATCAAACCCATTTGTGCTAATATCGACCAAGTATTGCTCGTGATTGCACCAACCCCGCATTTGGATTTGTCACTGCTAGATCGCAGTTTGTGTTATTGTGAGTGGCAGTCATTAACAGCGGTTATTGTCTTAAATAAAGTAGAATTATTAACACCAGAAGATCGAGCCGAAATTGACCTTCTCGCTCAACCTTATCAGCAAATGGGCTATCAGTGGCTGAATGTTTCTACCTATTCTGGAGAAGGTATTGAGGCTTTACATCAACAATGCCAAAATCATTCGAGTGTGTTGATTGGTAATTCTGGTGTTGGCAAGTCATCCTTGACGCAAACCCTTCTGCCCGAGATGAACATTCGCGTGCAATCCTTATCAGAAGCGACAGGATTAGGACAGCATACGACCAGTAATGCGACGCTTTATCCCCTCGCTCAGGGAGGCAATATCATCGACTCTGCGGGGATTCGTAATCTTGATTTATCCGCATTTGTTATTGATCATCCCGATCGTTATTGGCGCGATTTCCGCACTTATTTAGGAAAATGTTATTTTCATAACTGTACTCATACGCATGAACCTGATTGTGCGATACGAGTAGCCGTAGAAAATGGCTTCATCGCAGAACATCGTTATCATCATTATTTACAAGTCATTTCTGAGCAAAACTAGGTTGCTAATGCCAAATAAATGCGCATATTGATGACTTAAATCTTGACACTTAGCGCATAATCTATTGTAATAGTCAGTGGCAAAATTGCCCTTAAAGATGACTTCACAGGAGAAATTCCATGAAAAAATTAATCGTTGCTGCAGCTATGTCTGTTTTAGCATTCGGTGCAACTGCGCACGCTGGTGATGAAGCGGCTGGTAAAGCTAAATATGCTTCTTGTGCTGGCTGTCACGGTCCTAACGGTAAGAGTGCGTCTCCAGCTTTCCCTTCATTGGCTGGTAAAGATGTGGCTTATTTAACTGCTTCATTGCAAGACTACAAAACAGGCAAGAAAACTAACCCTATGATGTCTCCACAGGCTAAGGGTCTTTCTGACGCTGATATCGACAACCTAGCAACTTTCTTAGCTGCTCAGAAGTAATTCTGTCGTTGGTTCGATATGTAGGGGGAGCTTTATGCTCCCCTTATGTTTTTCTATGTCCTTTTCTGTGTTTTTCTACACGCTTATGCATTTCATTTTTGTGCTATCATAGTCAGCGAAAATTTTGTTTATCCGTTTGAATAAGGACGTTCATTATGAAGCATCATATCCTCATCGCCACTTTCAGTTTAGCTGTATTCGGTAGTGTTTCAGCATGGTCTGCTGAAGACACCACAAAAGGGCAAGCAAAAGCCGAGGCTTGCGTGAGTTGTCATGGCGTTGCTGGTAAGAGTTTGGTACCAACCTTTCCAAAATTGGCTGGTCAACACGCCATTTATTTGGAGTCAACCCTGAAAGACTTTAGAAGTGGGGAACGTAAAAACCCTCTCATGTCAGCTTTTGCCGCGGGATTATCGGATGAAGACATTCACGATCTAGCGGTTTATTTTGA
>CAZLOM010000102.1:0-6150 GCA_964561185.1 uncultured Piscirickettsiaceae bacterium | reverse complement strand
AATTGTGCTTTTTCTAAAATACGTTTCATGAACGCAAAATGCTCACCCTCTTCAAAATGCCAGTCGATTTCAGGGGTTGAATGGCTGTCAGGTAGCGCATTGAACAATTCTGAAGCCTTTTGGTTGCTGTTGGCGACAATTTCAAGCATACGACATGCACCATAGATGCCATCATCAAAGCCATACCAGCGATCTTTGAAGAAGATATGACCGCTCATTTCGCCACCTAAGGGCGCACCCGTTTCTTTCAGTTTTGCCTTGATGAAGGAATGACCTGTCCGCCACATCAGTGGCTCACCTCCATGCTGTTCGATGTAGCGTGTGAGGGTGCTAGAACATTTCACGTCATAAATGATCTGTGCGCCAACATTGCGCGACAAGACATCCTTAGCATAGAGCATCATTTGACGATCCGCGTACAGCAGATTACCTGTTTCATCAATCACGCCGACGCGATCACCATCACCATCAAATGCCAATCCCAAATCTGCACCTTGCGCTTTAACCTGTGCGATCAGATCCACCAAATTTTTAGGCTTAGAGGGGTCTGGATGATGATTCGGGAAAGTACCATCTACATCACAGTAAAGCGCGGTGACTTCTGCGCCAATACCACGTAAAATCTCTGGCGCGTAAGCCCCTGCCACCCCATTACCTGCATCAACCACAATTTTTAAGGGACGCGAGAGCTTAATATCGCTCACGATACGCTCACGGTAGGCGGTGGAAATATCGGCTTGTTCGTAGCCACCAGCCCCTTGTGAGAGATCATTGCTTTCAATACGACGACGTAGATGCTGGATGGCATCACCTGATAGGGTTGTGCCATTGACGACCATCTTAATGCCATTGTAGTCTGGAGGATTGTGACTCCCTGTAATTGCCGCACAAGAATTAACCCCTTCTAGGGTTGCTGAGGCAAAATACACCATCGGCGTAGTCACCATCCCGATATCAATAACGGTTACACCACCTTCTTGAATGCCTTTCATTAAAGCGGTTTGTAAGCGTTCGCCAGATAAGCGACCATCTCGCCCCACGACCATTTTGCGCTCACCCTCAGCCAGAACCTCCGTTGCTAAGGCACGACCAATGTGATAAACCACCGCCTCGGTTAAGGCTTTATCTACGATACCGCGAATATCGTAAGCACGAAAGATAGTAGCATCCATATCTTAAAATCTCTTTTGAGTGAGTTGAGTGAACTAGAAAGACATCATTTTAACATTCTAAGATCAGTTTCACAAAAAACTTGCCTAGTGAGGTGTGGTTATGCGAGACTTAGACCAGCAAATGGGGCTGGAAATACCGTTTTCCGTACACCTTGCCTATTCAGTTGTCCGCTGAGTCATTCATTTGAGTCATTCATTATCTTGAGTTAACCGATTATGCAGTCATTAGATCTAAATACGTTTATTTTTATCATCGGTTTTTTGTACCTTATTATGCCAATTTTGACCTATTTTGCCTTGCAAAAGCAAATGACACGCTCGATTTTAATGTGGATTTTAGGCGGTTTACTCACAGGCTTCTCGTTGATTTTCTTTGCGCTGAATCATTCGGTAGAAAACTCTATTTCGTTGGTCATTATTGCTAGCTTGTTTTTCTTAGCCAATGGTCTGCGGGCATACGCCTTGCGTTTAGATATGGGTGAACACTATGCACCTGTTCTGCTATGGGGTATTTTTATTCTAATGGTTACGTTATATGCTTATGTCACACTGGTGTTAGAGAACACGGCACTACGTGCAGGATTGATGTCGTCGATTAGTTTGGTGTTATACGGCGTGATTGCTTGGTCAGCCTATCGGATTGGTAAAAAAGAACACAGCGTTAACGCCTATTTGATTTCAGGTGTCTATTTCATGGTAATTGCCGCCATGCTGTTTCGCTTAATTGAAATTATCAGCGTACAACGAGGGGTTAATCTGCTCGAAAACGATGCCTCGCAAATGCTGTTGGTGTTGTCTATCGTGATGTCCGCAGTGATCGGACACGTTTCCTTTATTGGCTTGATGTTTGAGCGTAACAAAAAAAACGAAATTCACTACCAAACCGAGAAAGCGCGACAAGAAGAAGCCTATCGCTTAAATCGACAAATCATGCACCTCGATCGACAAAGATCACTTGGCATGGTCGCCATGTCATTTAGTCACGAGTTGAATCAACCCCTAAACAGTATTTTCTTGAGCAGTGAAGTTGCCTTACGGGGCTTGCGCCAACATCACCTCTCCGAAGCACAGCACCTAGAACTGCTGGAAAGGGTCGTGGTGAATGTCCATCGGGCTAAAGATATTTTGCAGCGATTGGGCGATCACATCAAACCCAGTTCTACGCAGTATCAACCCATCGAGCTGAGACGATTGGCAGAGGAGGTGTGTTATTTGCTTCAACCCGTCACGATGGCTCAAGATATTGAAATTGAGCTCTTCCCCGATCCTTCAGCGTTATTGGTTAAAGGGGAGTCGCTTGCCTTATCGCAAGTGTTGCTTAACGTCATCCGTAATGCGATTGAATCGGTGCAAGGGCAAGACTTACGTCTTATTCAGGTGAGCCTTAAGCGCAGTGATGATAAAGTCTCTCTGGTGGTTGAGGATTCTGGTGGTGGGTTTTCTGAGGCAGTATTGGCGCAGATTGGGCGAGCTTTTTTAACCACCAAGACGGATGGGCTGGGCGTAGGCATCTGTATTTCTCAAACCATTGTGCAGTATCATCTAGGGCAAATGTATTTTGAAAACATCATGAGCCCTGATGGCACGAGGGTAATGGGCGCACGGGTGAGTATTCAACTACCAGAATGGGTCAAGGCAAAATGAGCGACAACGCATTCTGAAGCCGTGGCGTATCGAATAGTATTCATCAGGATGAAGGACGATGACAGAAAAGACACAAACGCCCCCAATGTTGGGGACAGTGATCATCATTGACGATGATGACGATACCCTTGCAACCCTCAACACCCTAGTCACCATGGAAGGCTTATTTTGTGAAACCTACAGCAGTGCAACTGCCTATCAAGCGGCATTGGCGCGAGATGAAAGGCTTGTCATGCGTCAAGAGGCGGTTCTGCCTCGGTGTATTTTTTGCGACGTGAATATGCCAGGGTTAACAGGGCTGGAATTTCAAGAGCAGGTCGCTGATCAACACATCCCATTGGTGTTAATGAGTGGTGATGCCAACGTCAAAGATGTCATTCGCGGATTTCGCGCGGGGATTCATGATTTTCTCGTCAAACCCATTGGCATAGAGGCTTTTCTGATACTGATGCATAAAATGTTAGCACAGCATCAACAGCAGTTATCCACACAAACTGCGGTGCAGCACTCCTGTGACCAGCTGGCACGATTAACCGCTCGCGAGCGTGAAGTCGCACAGCATCTGGCGGCTGGTAAATCTAACCTTCATATTGCGCAAACCCTCTCTATTTCACCACGTACCATTAAGTTTCATCGTAAAAACATTTACGAAAAACTTAATATCATTAGTATTGCTGATCTCGTACGCATCCACCAACACCTCGAATCTACCGAGTCCTAAAACAATCAATATCATTAAGTTACTCGATATACTGTCTACTGTCCCTAGGGGCAGTATATTTTTTCCTCAACGTCCAGTATGATGATCCCCTTGATTGATCGACAAGACGATGACAAATATGCCCCCCTGTTAGGCGATGTCGCTCACCTTGTGGTTCGCTGTCTTAGTAAAAATAGCAAAAAAATAGCCAGAGTTAACTGTGATAAGGAAGGGCTTCCTGATGACCACCACCCAAAAAGAGTATCGTTTACCGCCTGACATCGTGATCCTTTCCACCTCGGATTTACAAGGTAACATTGTCGATTATAACGCTGGTTTTCGAGATGCTTCGGGTTATAGCGATGCAGAATTGGCGGGCAAAGGACACCATCTATTACGTCATCCCGATATGCCTAAAGCCGCTTTTAAGGATTTTTGGGATACCATCCAAGCAGGACACCCCTGGTCGGGTATCGTTAAAAATCGACGCAAAAATGGCGATCATTATTGGGTGCAAGCCAACGCTACCCCCATTATCAAGGCAGGAAAAATCACAGGCTACCTATCCGTGCGCTACCCAGCGACACGCGAACAAATTGCCACCATCGAGCCACGGTATGCGGCGATCAATCGTGGACAACACCTACCCTTAACGCGCTTTAACACCAACACACTCTGGGTCAATTACGTCATATCAGGCGCAGTTGCTGGCATGATGTTGGTAGGTGGGTTGGGATATGATCAGCTAACGCCAGCTACGATGGTAACTGGGCTGATTGGTCTGGTTGGTATGGGGTATCTGTGGTGGCAGGTTCAGCGATTGTCTAAGCCTGGTCCTGCGCATCAAGCCGCCATTGAGTCTTTGAGCAGTGGCGCGTTCCGTGACCAGTTTGAGGGCGATGATTTGTGGATCTCCGCGCTTAACGTCGTTCGCACGCGCGTGGCAGAAACCGCCGCGCGTCAATACGATGCCGCAAAAGAGGCGGCAGTGCTGAACACCGCAATGAACGTCGCCAGCACCAACCTGATGGTGTCCGATACCGAGTTTAACATCATCACTATCAATAACGCACTACAAGACATGTTTCGTGCCAATGAGGCAAGGCTCAAGTCGTTACTACCCCACTTTAACGCGAACACAGTCGTTGGCAGTAATATGGACATTTTTCATCAAAATCCTGCGCACCAACGAGCCATGATGGAACGCTTGCAACAGCCCTGGACTGGTGTATTAGACTTAGGCGTGCTGGTCTTTCGTTTGACGGTAAGCCCCATCTATTTGGGCGATCAAAAAACAGGCTATGTTGTGGAATGGTATGATCAAACGCAAGATGCGCGACTAGAAAGACAATTAGCCAAGATTACCACCGCAACCGAAGAGGGGATTTTGGATCGTCGCATAGATTTGCGTCATGAGCAGGGGCTTTCTTTGGTGTTAGGTCAAACCATCAACGCCCTATTGGAGGTCTTATCAGGCTTTACTAGCAGTATTTCGGACGCTGTTGGGGCATTGTCTTCTGCGCGTTTAGACACTGAAATGCGAGGATCATTTAAGGGTGCCTATTCGGAGGTACAGTCTGCGGTTAACTTAGCCATTCACACCCTAAATGAAACGCTTGGGCAGGTGCAGTATATCGCTCGGGAGGTGACTCAGTCTATGCGTCAACTGAACACAGGGGTTGGTCATTTTTCGGATCAAATTCAAGAGCAAGCCGCAGTGATTCAGCAGACCTCTGCCACCATGGCACAAATGTTGGCATCGGTAAGAAGCAATTCTCGCAACGTACATCATGCGCATGAATTAGCTCGGGGGGTGCATTTTCGGGTTGAAGAGGGTAATCAGGTAATGCAACAAGCCTTAGCCGCAATGCGGCTTATTCATGACTCGGGCAGTAAAATTGGTGAAATTGTCGCGCTGATTGATGGTATTGCCTTTCAAACCAATCTATTAGCACTCAATGCTGCCGTAGAAGCGGCACGAGCAGGCGAGCATGGTCGTGGGTTTGCCGTTGTGGCAGGAGAGGTTAGAGCCTTGGCGCAAAAGTCAGCAGATGCCGCAAAAAACATTAAAACCCTGATCGAAGACAGTGTGAGTCAAATTTCGCATGGTACTGTCTTGGTCGAGAAAACCTCATCGGCCTTGTTGGAGGTGCGTGGCTCGGTGGATAATATGTCCTCGGTAGTCGCACAAATATCGGAAGCTTCGCGAGAGCAAGAGCAGGGCATTGACGAGGTGAATAAGGCGATTGGTGTCATGGATCAAGTGGCACAGCAGTCTGCCGCTTTAGTCGAACAAACGGCGGCATCAGCACGCTATGTGTGCGATCAAATGGGTGTTTTAGACACAAGAGTACACCAATTTGGCTTGTCGGTTGCGGGGCAACAAATCGCGCAGAATGGGCGTTGAGCGCAACAATCGCTCATAATGACTTGCGGGGACGTGTCAAAAGAACATGCCCAGTAAGCCCTTCAAGCATCCTAATTACCACCTGTTCCGTACACTCAATCATGCCAAAAGATCGGCGTTTTTTCTTGCTTTAATGTGCTGAAACCTCTTGCACCTTTCAGACCTCGGCATCTTGGTTCTCTTCCAAGATCTGATCAACACAGTAGCCATATCATCATCTGTCAACC
>CAZLOM010000101.1:0-6282 GCA_964561185.1 uncultured Piscirickettsiaceae bacterium | reverse complement strand
GTATTCTGCGGTTCTTTAGCGGAGCGGGTTGTCTGTTACACGATTGACTAATCAATATAACTGCCACTGCCTTGAAAGCGTTTTTGCCAATAGGGATCACTCAAACGACTGGTGCTGACTTCGCGCCCTTTTCCTGGAGCATGGATAAACAAATCATCCTTAAGCAAAATGCCAACGTGATCAACTTGACTGAGCTTGGTTTTTGAGGAAAAGAACACCAAATCTCCCGGTTTAGGCTGTGCCGACTTATTCGCGTAGGTAAACTGATCCTGCGACTTACGTGGCAACCAACGTCCTGTATTCAAATACACGTGAAACGCTAATCCTGAACAATCAAAGCCTTCGCTGGGGCTGATGCCACCAAAACGATAATTCACGCCTAACTGTTTAATCGCTGATTTTACCACGACTTGACGCGCCTGACTGTCCGTCATGCTTGCCTTGAGCGCGGCGAGTCGTTCCTTATCGGCATTGATCTTAACCCCTGAAGAAGAACAACCAAACAAAACACCCAACACAACCGACATCAATAAAATACGTAGCCCAATCAATTGATAAGGCTTGATCTGTTGATTCATTTTCTATTCACCTATCTTAATCATAACAGCTGTATTATCGGCAGATGGTTCCGTTCCTATAACACAGCTTAGCTGAATGACACCGAGTTTAAGATAAGATGAAGATGGTTAAAATAAATCGCCCTGCATCATGCGCCGTCTTTCTCGCTGACGTTGACTGCGTGTTTTAACGATGGGTGGGTCGGTATCCGTGACTGGATCATCCTCGGCAGTCTCTGTTTCTGATCGCGTGTCACGACTGTCGTCAGCAAATAACTCGCCGTCCTCCTGATCTGAGCTTTCCGCTGTGCCTTGCTCCATATCGCCCTGCAACCAAGTCAAGTTTGGATGATCTTGTTCATCAAACTTCACGTGATAAGCCGTTACCGTTAAGGATTGTGCTAGGGTTAAGGGAATCACATAGCCTTTCCTTACCACCAAGCACTGCAATAAGGCATTGGGTTCTCGCGCCAGTTGACCGAGCAATTCGTCCGTTTGTGCCACCGAGTAACAACGCCACTGGTTGATTGCCAACAATTCATCACCCACCTGAACACCTGCCATCTGCGCTGGACTGTTGAGCAACACCTGCTTGACCACCAAACGCCCCTGTTCTTGCTTGAGTTTCCAGCCCGTTTGTTGTGCGAGACTACTGACAAGACGCAACCCCAATACAGGCAGTTGGTCCTGTAAATAACTGGCGAGATCATTAGCAGGCTGTTCTACCCAGTCTTCTACCCAAGCCGCCCAGTCTGCTGAAACCAATTGTGCCAAATCGCTGGCGAGCTGGGTTTCTTGTAAGCCCTCCTGAGGCTGTGCCTGCCATGCCTGCCACCAATGCGCCATTAACTGATCCAGATGCACGCCTTTAGCAAACAATTCACACAACAGTGCCATGGCTAAGGCTGCCCCTTGGGTGTAATAGCTGACCTGACTGTTGATGCTGTTTTCGTTCTGCTGATAGTATTTAATCCACGCCTCACGACTGGCATCCGCCACCGACTGTACGCCAATGCCCTGCGCCAATAAGGCACGAGATAGCGTTTCCCCCCAACGTTCTAATAACCGTTGACTGCCAATGCGACCGCTACGGAACAAGAACCAATCATCATACAGACTGGTGAAACCTTCAAAAACCCATAATAAGCTGGTGATCACCGCCGACTGCAAATCGGGGCGAACAAAGGCTTGTGGGCGAATGCGCTTTACCATCCACGCATGGAAATACTCGTGACTGCATAAGCCTAAAAAATCTTCGTAGTGCTTGCCATCAGGTTGGGCAAGATAGGCCAAACTTTTACGGCTGGTGAGCAATGCCGTACTGTTGGTATGCTCCAAACCACCATAACCATCTGTCGTCACCATCACCTGAAAGAGGTAACGAGAATAAGGCGCGGGACTGCCCCAAAAATCCTGTTGCGCTTGGCAAATCGCCTGCAAATCAGTAGCCATTTTGACCGTGTCTAGCTGTGTTAAGGGTGCCTCATCCATCAAGACCATCTGATGCGTGATGCCCGCACTTTGCCATTCAATCACCACGCCTTTACCGATTAACAATGGATGTTCAATCAACTCATCATAGTGGCTTGCCAAATAATGCCCGAAACCAGAACGGTTAATCAGCTTCGCGTTGAGGGTGGTAAACACCTGCCAAGTCGCTTGTGGACTGTCAGGGCTAACCACGGGTTGCGGTAAGATCAGCTGATAGGGTTGATCTCGCCATTCCATGACATATAAGGCAGAAGCCGCTGGATTGATAAAGGCATAACTGGAGGTCACATAACAAGCACGGACAGACTGATCAAAAGCATAAACCTGATAACGAACCGTGACAACGCCAGCGTCTGCTGTCATGCTCCATGTACTCACCGAGGTGCGATACAAGGGCACAGTATTACCCAGCGCATCTACCGCTGATAAGCCTTGCAAATGCTTGGCGAAATCACGCAGGAGATAACTACCCGGTATCCAACGTGGCAAAGCCAAGGTCAAGGTCATTGCCTTGTCGAGAGATAAGGTCAACTCGGCTTGAATCAGGTGCGCCTCAGCTGAGGCAATGCTAAGGGTTAGGATCTGCTTAATACTCATAAAAAGGTCTCGTGTGCTCAAAAACGATCAGAAAATTTCTCGTTATTTATCTAGGTTAGATATGGGGTTGTTGTGCGTAACCGTTAAGCGTTAAGATAACGGCTCACCACTGCCTCAACCTGCTCGACGCTGATGGCATCCATACAGGCAGGTTGATGGCAAGGGGTTTTACGGTGGTTACTGGCAGACACGCAAGGCGCACAAGCCAATCCTGCCCAAATCGGTGTGCTGTTACCCAATGACCCGTAGAGTGCTGGCGTTTCAGGTCCAAACAACACAAAGGTTTTCAAGGGCGTAATGGCAGAAAAATGCCCAGGACCAGAATCATTGGTGACCATCAGGCTACTGACCGCATAAAGGGCAGGCAATTCCGCGAACTTCACCGCGCCAGCAAAGTTAATCACCCGCTCATCGCCACAAGCCTGCTTTAACTGCTCTGCCTCTTCTCGCTCGGCAGGTGCTCCCGTGATCAGAATGATGATGTCCTCGTGCTTTGCCAACAGCTGACGCATCAGCTCTGCATAACGTGTCTTCGACCAACGACGTTGTGGTAACAACTCTGAAGCATTCGGGTTGATCAAGACAATACGCTTCCCTTCAAGAGAAACAGGGGCGATTCCCTCAGCAATATTCGCCCATATGACGGTCAACTCTTCGGCTGAAAAGGCACGTTGACGCAGGCGAATGTCATCATCACCAATCTGAATTTTAGCGTAAGGCAATTCAGGCTGATCGACTTCAAGACTATGAATCAAGGCAATAAAGTTTTTGGCAATATGTTGATGCGCATTATAGCTGACGCGGTGCGTTAGCATAAAACCACGCCACAAGCCTTCATTGTGAAAGGCATGAAAGCCCACACGTCGCCACGCACCAGACAAGCCCGTCATCAAGGCACTGATCCGTGAAAACAGTTCTAAATCGACCACCGTATCTATGTGCTGACGACGACACCAAACAAGGTAACGGGTAAAATCCACCAACAAGGTGAACAAACTGTCCTCGCGTAACACAAAGACATGATCACGCGGAACGGTATCTAGCAGTTCAAGACTCGGGCGGTTCTTAGCAAAGATCACAAAATAGAGCTCTGCATTGAGTCTCTCCTTGGCACGACACATGGCAGGGTCTGCCAAAATGGTACTGCCCATTTCAGACAACTCAACAAAGAGAATCTTGCGCAGGGCTGGTGCCTCGGCTGAACGAAAACGGTCTTGAACCCAAACCAGTAAACTGGCAACAAAAGTCAGAGGAATCCCCAACCAATAATCGAGTGAACGCATGGTATCAACACGCATGAAATCTGCCCCATGAAAACATAAACCGCTTATTGTATCACAAGATGATCGATGACTTGACCTGCCGAAAACAGGTCAATGCCACCTGCGCTCACCCATAAATCACCTTAGGTAGCCAAGTCACCAATGATGGGAAAATCGCCAACAATAACAGCATCAACAACTGAATACCAATGAACGGCACCACACCACGGTAGAGATCAGCTGAAGGAATGTGTGCAGGCATCACCCCACGTAGGTAAAAAAGAGCAAAGCCAAAAGGTGGCGTTAAAAATGAGGTTTGCAGGTTAATGGCGATCATAATGCCCAACCATACAGGATCAACGCCCATCATGAGTAACACAGGAGCAATGATGGGCACCACCACAAAGGTGATTTCAATAAAGTCGAGGAAAAATCCAAGGACAAAGAGCAGTAGCATCACCAAGAACATCACGGTAAAGACACCGCCAGGTAGCCCCGTTAGGAGTTCTCGTACCGCATCATCACCACCCAGTCCTCTGAACACCAGCGAAAAGAAAATCGCGCCAATAAGAATGGCAAAAATCATGCTGTTGACTTTAACGGCTTCCAATCCTGACGCTTGCAATAGGTTTAGGTTGAGGCGTTTGCGCAGAAGCCCTAGTAATAACGCCCCCATTGCCCCTACTGCCGCAGATTCAGTCGCAGTAGCATAACCGCCAATGATGGATCCTAATACCAACAAAACCAGCAGAACAGGTGGCACCAGCGACGAGAATATTTCGACCATATCAGGCTTGGGGGGCAAATCTTCCTTGGCAATCGGCGGTTGTTTACGCGCCTGCCACATCATGAACCCCGCATAGAAAACGGCTAATAACACACCAGGAATCAAAGCACCTGCAAACAGATCACCAACAGAGAGGGTTTCAGGGTTAAAAATACCTTGCTTGAGTTGTGCTTGTTGATAGGCAGAAGACAGAATGTCGCCTAATAAAATTAAAATAATGGAAGGCGGAATGATTTGCCCTAGGGTTCCCGAGGCACAGATCAACCCACAGGATAAGCGTTGGTCATAACCTTCTTTGAGCATGGCAGGAAGGGCAATCAACCCCATCGCAACCACGGTTGCACCGACAATACCCGTACTCGCGGCAAGCAGAACCCCTACCCCAACCACCGCCAACGCCAAGCCACCGCGAACACCCGCTAAGAGTTTTGAGGTGGTCAGCAGGAGGTCTTCGGCTAAGCGTGATTTTTCGAGCAAAATACCCATTAAGACAAATAAGGGGATAGCCAGTAATTGCGCATTAGTCACCAATGACCAGATACGATTGGGTAATGCGCTTAAAAAAGCCACATCAAAAAAACCGAATCCGTAGGCAATCCCCGAGAAGATGAGTGATGCGCCTGCTAAGGTAAAGGCAACAGGAAAGCCCATGATCAAGATCGCAAAGGTAAACACAAAAAACAGGAGAGCTAAGAGTTCCATCAATAATATCCTACTTATTCTTACAGTTCATGCTGACGTTCAACGGGGGCTTCATGCGCCACGCCTTTCCATGCCAGCAAGGCTCGCCAACCGAACGCCAATGCCGCCATGAGTAACAACCCATCACCCAGCAACATGACTGTTTTAACCAGATAGACGTAGGCGAATCCTCCTGCATCCCCTGAACCTTCGTGAATCATCCACGCGCGAAGCACATAATCCCACGAGAACCAAGCAATGGCAATGATCATGGGTAGGAGTAAGAAAATCACACCCAATAAATCACGAAGGGCTTGTGTCTTTTCTGACCAGCGTGCGGACAAGACATCGACACGCACGTGTGCGTTAGCCGTTAAGGTATAGGATAGTCCTAATAAGACCAAGAGACTGTTGAGATAAGTAACCATATCCTGCAAGGCAATGGAGCCAACACCAAAGCCATAACGCAACACTAACACGCTTACCGCCAACACGACTAAGCCGATCATCAGCCATGCGAGCAGTCCACCAAGACGTGACATGAATTGTTCAATCACCTTCATCCAAGGTTATCCTTTGTTGTTATTGTTCAGAGGAAAAGGAGTATCTTACCCAAAATGAGGGCAGATCACTCACCACAAAGCAGAGAATCTTATCCTAGATAACGACCAAAAAACAACAAAAATCAATACCCTGCTTTTTTAAGTCAACAATATGAATAATTTTTGTCATAAATTGCTTGCAATCTGTCTCATCTCTGCTATAATACACCTCATCGATTCCCTGATAGCTCAGTCGGTAGAGCGACGGACTGTTAATCCGCAGGTCCCTGGTTCGAGTCCAGGTCGGGGAGCCAGAATTAAAAAAACCAGCTTAAATGCTGGTTTTTTGCTATTCAGCGTTTATT
>CAZLOM010000100.1:3584-6307 GCA_964561185.1 uncultured Piscirickettsiaceae bacterium | reverse complement strand
TGATAAAATCATTGCTAATGATATATTCTGGTGATAAATCGCATTGCAGGCTCGGTTGGGTAAATAACAGATAACTTAGGTAAGACAATATGTTTACAGGGATTATTCAAGCGGTTGGACAGGTAAGCGGTATTCAGTCGGTGGCTGGGGGAGATTGGCGTTTGCTGATCTCCGTCGGCAAATTGGATATGAGCGATGTTCAGCTTGGCGATTCGATAGCCGTGAATGGCGTGTGCTTGACGGTGGTTGAGATGACTTCAACCAGTTTTACCGCTGATGTGTCGAATGAAACCCTCACTGTGTCGGCATTTGTGGGCTTGAAGCAGGGCAGTCGTGTCAATTTAGAAAAGGCATTGCGTTTGGCTGATCGCTTGGGTGGACACTTGGTCAGCGGTCACGTCGATGGGGTCGGGCAGGTGATGAGCATTACGGCTGATGGTCGTTCATGGCGTTATGTCTTTGCTCTGCCAGAAGCTTTGGCGCGTTATGTGTCTGCCAAAGGCTCGATCACCATTAACGGGGTGTCATTAACGGTGAATGGGGTAACGAAAGATCAGTTTGATGTCAATCTTGTGCCTCATACCTTGCAAGAAACCAACCTAGGCGATTTGGTTGTCGGTAGCTCAGTCAATCTTGAAGTGGATGTGATTGCGCGTTATTTAGAGCGTCTGTTACAGGGTGGGGCAATGGCTCAAGAAACCTCTCGTTTAACGCCTGAGTTTTTGGCACAACATGGGTTTTTGTAACTCAGGCTGGCACGTCATCGCCTAGAAATGCCTTAATCGCTTGTGCGGTTTGTTCTGCCTCGGTTAAAAATGCCAGATGTCCGCAGTTGCTGAGACGGTGAACTTGTGCCTGAGGGTGCAGTTGCGTAAGTTGTTCTGCCAGTTCGATAGGCACAATGGCATCGGCTTCTGCCAGTAACCACAGGGTTGGAATCGTCAATTGCGCGAGCTTGGCGCGTAAGTCAACCTGATCCAGTAGCTCTAATCCCTGCGCTAAAGCATGATGATTGGCTGTGATGGGGAACAGAATTTCTGTTACCTGTTTGAAGGTCTGCTTAGGTTTAGGGCTACCCAGAGACTCTAGCAGAATGAAGGACTTAAACAATCCTTCTGGATTGTGATGAATGTCGGTCAGATAACGCGAAAAGTCATGCGCAGAAAGACCTGTTTTCCAATTGGTGCGTTGCACAAAACAGGGACTCGATGCCAACAGGATGAGTTTTTCAACGCGCTTAGGGTGGTTAATGGCAAGGCTTTGCGCCAATAGACCGCCCAGTGACCAGCCGATGATCGTTGATTTTTCAGGCAGTTGGGTGAGTAGATCGTTTTGCCAAGCGGTTAATAGGCTTTCTTGGGCGATGTCATTGGCAAGGCTTGGGCGACTGCCGTGTCCTGGTAATTCTAGTAGAATGACGCAAAAAGACGAAAAGTATGTTTCAGCAAAGGTTTGCCACAGCTGTTTGTTGGCAAGCCAACCGTGTATCAACACGAGATTAGGCATTGTTGTGTTTGCTGTTGTCATGATGGCGTGCTGTTGTTGAGTGCGTCTTCTAGGCGCGTCGCCCAAGTGTGAGCTATGTGGTTCATGTCATTGGGTGACAAGGGTGCAGGTGCATGATCCTGCCATTGCGTCACTTGCATGCCTTTTAAGCCACAAGGGACAATGCGTTGAAAGGGCGATAAGTCCATCGCGATGTTGAGCGCAAGTCCATGATAGCTACGTCCTTTATGCACTTTTAAGCCTAGCGAGGCGATTTTCCTGCCTTGCACGTAAATACCAGGTGCGCCTTCAAGGCGTTCTGCAATGATGTTGTGTTGTTGGAGCAAATCAATCGTCACCTGTTCCAGCAGTTGTACAAAGGCGCGAACGCCCAATTTTCTTCGATTCAGATCAATCAAGGGATAAAATACCCATTGTCCCAACCCATGATAGGTCACTTGTCCTCCACGGTCGGTTTGTACCAGTGGAATGTCTTTAATCTGTCCAACATGGTCTGCCGAACCTGCTTGCCCCTGTGTAAAGACGGCAGGGTGTTGGCAAATCCACAGTTCGTCGGGTGTTGCCTCGGTTCTGGTGTGGGTAAAGTCACGCATGGCTTGCCAAGTCTTGGCATAGTCTTGGGTGTTAAGGAAATGGGTAATGAGTGTGTTCATGGTGCCGATTGTAATCTTTCTCGGTCTTTTTCGCAAACGCTGAGCAGAGAGGGGTGAGGATCGATTTTTTTAGGCATTAGGGTCAAAAGTTATGGTAAAACGAGATCAAAATAGGGAGGTGGTTCACTAAATAATGATCAAGTATGTTTGATTTTGTAACACAAGTGATAAATTGGGCTTTTTTTCATGTAGTTTTTGCTGCATGAGTGAAGCAAAACGATTTAGCGAACGGCTAAAAGAATCCATGCGGAATGCAGGCTATGACATCCGCCCCGTCATTGTAGAGCGCGAATTTAATCTGCGCTATTGGGGGCGTTCGGTCTCTTTTCAGGCAGTCAGGCGATGGTTAAACGGTGAAGCAATACCCACGCAAGATAGACTGCAAGTCTTAGCGGATTGGCTGGCTGTTGATCCTCATTGGCTCAGATTCGGCGAACATCTTGCGTCATATCGATTGCAAGAAGATATGACCAGTTATCGAGCAAATAGCAAACTTGCTCCTGAAGAAAGAGAAGGTGTAGAAGCCTTTCTTGCCCTAACCCCCGATAAGCGTAAACTCTTTGG
>CAZLOM010000100.1:0-3484 GCA_964561185.1 uncultured Piscirickettsiaceae bacterium | reverse complement strand
AGGGGTAAATAGACTCTAAATACCGTGTGTTGTGGTTGGCTTTCGACCAAAATCATGCCACCGTGCTGGTGTACCACACTCTGTGCAATCGGCAAGCCAAGCCCTGTACCATCAGGTTTGTTGGTGATCATGGGTAAGAAAATCGCTTCCATCAATTCAGCAGGAATGCCTTCACCTGTGTCTATAACCTCAACACAAACCACGAGGGGATGTAAGTGATTTCCCAAGGTGACTTTGCTTTGAATCCGCGTTTTGATGGTAACTTGCCCTTTTTCTTGCTTAATCGCTTGAATCGCATTACGAACAAGGTTCAAAAATACTTGCACCAACCGATCAAAATCGATGGTAAACTCGGGAATACTGGGATCATAGTCTTTAATCAGTTGAATATGGGCAGGCAGTTGCCCACGAACGACATTCGCCACCTGTTCCAATACCGCGTGAATGTTATGCGTGACCCAATGGGCAGGTTGATTCCCTCCGAGCATACGATCTAATAGACCTGATAAGCGACTGGTTTCTCGAATAATGACATCCACAAATTCTTGCTGACTGGGATGCGTCAGCTGACGCGCCAAGAGTTGTGCTGATCCTGAAATGCCCGCCAAGGGGTTTTTGATTTCATGAGCAAGGGTACGTGCAAGTAAGCTACTGGCTTCATATTGCGCCCACAGAGCTTCTTCTTGGGTGACGCGCTCAAACTTGGCTTTGGGTAGAAGTTCCAAAATCCATCCACTGATGGGCTGATCTAAAGGGGTAAGGCTACAATTCAACCGTAATTGTTTCTGATCGGCACGTAAAACCTCCACATCATGCAAGGTGAGACGCAAGGGTTCTGGATGTTGGGCGATTTGTTTGGCAATTTCGGGCAAGAGCGTGGCAATGGGCGTGCCTTGAATACGGCGCGTGCTGACGGCAAGCAACTCACCACCTGCGGGATTCATGTAATGAATTTGTCCTGTCATATCGACAAACATCACCGCCGTGTCTAAAGAGTCTAGTATTTCGTGATACATGGTGTTGCCTTGCGTGTTAATACCTAACTTAATAATTCATCAAAGTTGATGACCAATTGGCTGTCTTGATGTAACCCTTGTACCAATAAATCAACGCCTTCTTGTGTCAAAACAGCATTACGCCACCCTTTGCTCAATCTTTCTGGGCGTACACCTGTATGTAACCACCAAGTTAAATCTTCTTTAGAGGCTAATACGCTGGATTGGCGCAGGTGATATTCCTCAGCCAATTGATCAATAACGGAGCGTACCGATTTCATTAAATGCTGTTGGATTTCGGGCAGTTTCGGGGCTTCTGGGTAGTGTGGCGGTGATGCCAGTAATGCAATAATGCTCTGTCCATACTGACGTAAGGTTTGCGCAGGAATATTGGCTTTACTCAAATCCCCCATAAATCGGGGTTGACGTTCGGCGAGTTTTAATAGGGCTGTATTATCAGCAATCCATTGTCTTGGGCGATTAAGGGAAATGGCAATCTCTTCTCGCCACAACAATAAGGCATCTAATCTGGCGCGTTGACTCTGGGTGAAAAAGGGCGGTGCTTTGACTTTTTTACGCAAGCTGGTAATGTCTGCTTGATAGAGTTGTGGGTCAGTCATGGCTTGATGATCGGCCACTAACCACTCAAGCTTGTGCTGGTCTGCTAGTTTTTGTTTAACCAAGGGATAAAGTTGCGCCAAATAGAGCACATCATCAATGGCGTATTGAATTTGTGCCTCAGACAAAGGGCGATGACACCAGTCGCTGGCGGTTTGATCTTTTGCCAGACTAACGCCTAACTCTCCCTCTACCAACCGCGCAAAACCACAAGACTCACCGTAACCCAAGAGTAATGCCGCCAGTTGGGTATCAAATAGGGGACTCGGAAGCCCACCTGAAAGATACCACACAATTTCTAAATCCTGTCTGCTGTCGTGAAATACCTTAACCGCTGGGGTGCTTTCTAGGCATTGCCAGAGGAGGGTTAAATCAGGTAAACGATAAGCATCAACAAGATACAGCTGACCTTGATCGGTCATCATCTGCACCAAACACAACACAGGATGATAGGTGGTTCTGCGTACAAACTCTGTGTCGATGGCAATGAAGTTAGCCGTGGTTAATTGGGTCAAACAGGCGGCTAATTGCTCGGTGGTTTCGACCCAGTGGTAGTCTCTCGTCGTCATATCGGTTTATTTCATAAAGTATAATAGGTTAGAATACTTTTTTTGGGTGAGGAGATCAAGCCATGCGCATTCATATTCTCGGTATTGGTGGCACTTTTATGGGTGGTATCGCACAAATGGCGGTGCAGATGGGGTGGACGGTGACGGGTCAAGACCGACCCTTATATCCTCCCATGAGCACGCAACTGGCGCAAATTGGCATTCAGGTTCGTGCGATGGATGATGTAACTTTTTTATATGAAGACTATGACCTGCTGGTGGTAGGTAATGTTATGACCCGCGGTATGCCTGCGGTAGAAGCCATGTTAGAGGCAGGTTTGTCTTTTATGTCAGGACCTGAGTGGTTGGCAAAATATGTGTTAACAGGGCGTTGGGTGGTTGCTGTGTCTGGGACACATGGTAAAACCACCACCACCAGCATGTTGGCGTGGATTTTGTCAGAAGCCAACCTTGCACCGAGTTTTTTAATCGGTGGTGTGCCTGAAAATTTTGGCTATTCAGCTCGCTTTAACGCGGACAGTAATTTTGTGGTGGTTGAGGCGGATGAATATGACAGTGCTTTTTTCGATAAGCGAGCCAAGCTGGTACATTATCGTCCGCGTACGTGGATCATCAACAATTGCGAATTTGATCATGCGGATATTTATGACGATTTAGCACAAATCCAACGTCAATTTCATCACGGCGTACGGATGATGCCTGCCTCAGGCTTGTTGATCACCCCTGATGGCGATGCTAATGTCGATGAGATTGTGCAGATGGGCTTATGGTCGGGGCGTGAGCAGGTGTCTGCCCATTGCACGCAGGGTTGGTCATGGCGACGCTTAACGCCCACTGCCAGTGCCTTTGAACTCTATTGGCATGGCGAGAAGGTAGGAGAGGTGAGTTGGTCGCTCATGGGCGAGTTTAATGTGCATAATGCGGTGTCAGCCATTGCCGCGGCACGACACGCTGGCGTACCGATTGCGGTTTCTTGTCAGGCATTGAATTTTTTCGCAGGCGTTAAACGTCGTTTGACACAGTTAAGAAACGATGATATTACCCTCTATGAAGATTTTGCCCATCATCCGACTGCCATTCGTGCGACCCTATCGGCGTTAAGAGGGGCTTATCCTGACAGACGTATTCTGGCAATTCTTGAACCTCGTTCTAATTCAATGCGGGCAGGAGCCTTCAAAAATCAGTTGGCTGATTCTTTACGTGATGCTGATTTAGTGTTCTTCTATCGTCATCCTGATTGGACATGGGATATCCCCTTAGCGGATTTCAAACAAGCCGTACAAGTCGTGTATGATTATGATG
>CAZLOM010000099.1:0-6473 GCA_964561185.1 uncultured Piscirickettsiaceae bacterium | reverse complement strand
TAGCAACACACAACACCATGATGATAACATTCATAAAAAAAACATTGCTCACTTTGTGGCTGGTCATGTTCACCAGTTTTTTCTCTGGTTTTGTTCAGGCTCAAGTAACCACCTATCACCTAGGTGTTTTTGCACACATCAATAAAAGCGACACAGACAGGCAATTTACACCAATTATTAACTATCTGAATGGACAATTTAGCGACATAGTCTTTGTACTAGACAGCCTATCTCAAGAAGAGCTACAAGAAAATATCCATCAGAAAAGATTGGATTTTATCATTACCAATCCGATTCACCAGCTCATGATTCGCCATCAAACAGAGCTTTCAGGACCGATGGCAACCCTCGTACGAAGTAACCATCATAAACCGCTAAAACAGTTGGGCGGGGTCATCATTACGCGCATAGACAGACACGACATCAGCAGTCTTAGTGACATCAAACACAAACAACTTGCCATACCTGCATATAATTTTTTAGGCGGTTATCGTGCGCCTGCATATGAGTTGCACCTTGCTAACATTCATCTACCAGAGGATGTTGCTGGCATTACCGAATACAGCGAACATCCAGCCGTTATTGATGCGGTACTTAAAGGTAAAGCAGATGTTGGCTTTATCCGTAGCGGTGTCATTGAACAACTTAGCCAAGCGGGTAAAATAGACGCTTCACGCTTAAAAATCATCAATGCACAGTACGCGCCTAACTTTCCCTACCTTGTGTCAACACGGCTTTATCCCGAGTGGTCTGTATCTGCCTTACCTCATGTTGCTGAAGCAGATCAACGCCGAGTTGCTTCGGCTTTGTTTGCTTTTAGCAATAAAAATCCTTTGTTTGCCGATACCGACATAGAGGGTTTTTCCATTCCAGCGGATTATCATGTCATTGAAGACTTATCTCGTGCCTTAAAGCTCCCTCCCTTTGCTCAAAAAGAGACAGTATCTTTAACGCAAATTTGGCAACAGTTTTATCCTTGGACATTGCTAGCGAGTTTATTTTTTTTCTTACTGATCGCGAGTAGTCTACTGCTTATCATGATGACGCGCCGCGCGATAGAACAAAGAAATTATAATAGTCAAATATTGAATGCTCAGGGGAGCATCATTTTCATTCATGATGGCAATCGCTTTACCGATGTCAGTCGTAATTTTTTCCGTTATTTTCCTGAGTACGCCGATTTATCCGCTTTTCAGCAAGCGCATAAACAGTTGGCTAACTTTTTGAAACCTTGCCCAGATTGCCTTTATGCCACGCGAGATATGATCTGGATAGAGCAGGCATTGTCCATGCCTGAGAAGACGCATAAAATGCTATTAAGTCATTTGGTGAAAGAGTCTATTTTTCAAGTCACCGTTAATAAGCCAGAACAGATGGCTTACTATATTGTCACCTTGACGGATATCTCAGAATTAGAGCAGGCAACACGAGCCCTTTCTGAGGCAAAACAACAAGCAGAACAAGCCAATCGTTCTAAGTCTGACTTTTTGGCTTCGATGAGTCATGAAATTCGTACCCCAATGAACGGTATTATTGGGATGAGTGAACTGTGTCTCTCTGAAAAAGACCCAGCCAAAATAACGCATTATTTAGATCGTATCCATCACTCGGGCAGTTTATTGCTGAACATCATCAATGATATTTTAGACCTATCTAAGATAGAAGCTGGACGTTTGGATATTGTTCCTGTTGCTTTTAGTCTTACGACACTCGTTTCCGAAATTAGTGAATTGATGCTCGATACGGCACAGCGTAAGGGCATTCAGTTTGACATCATTCTTAACCCATACTTAGAGGCTTGCTATCTTGGAGATGAGTTACGATTAAAGCAGGTGTTGATCAACTTGGTGAGCAATGCGATCAAGTTTACCGATCAAGGTGGGGTTCAACTGTCTATAGACCCTTGCCATATTTGTTTGTCTCCAAACACAAGCAAGCAGTGGGTGATGTTTCGTGTCCAAGATACTGGCATTGGCTTATCACAAGAACAACAAGCAAAACTCTTTCAAGCCTTTACGCAAGCGAACAACGGCATTTCGCGTATATATGGTGGGTCAGGGCTTGGTTTGGTCATTAGTCAACGCTTAACGAAAGCCATGGGTAGTCTTGATGGCATTCAAATCGAAAGTGCTGATCATCAAGGTGCTCTGTTCCACTTTTCTTTGCCATTTGATGAGCCCAATGCACAACAAAAAAGATTATTGGCGCAGGAAAGTAAGTTGCTATCACCTGATAGACATAAACTCACAGGCAGGGTACTATTGGTCGAAGATAACCTGATTAACCAAGAAGTCACCAACGAACAATTAAGACAACTGGGATTAAACGTTATTGTGGCGAGTCATGGACAGGAGGCGATTGAGCGACTGACAGAGCAACAGATTGATTTGGTGCTGATGGATTTACAAATGCCAGTGATGGATGGCTATCAAGCCACTAGAATCATACAAGCTTCGCATCCTAATCTGCCCATTATTGCCTTGACTGCTTCATCTCTCAATGAAGAAATGAACCAAGTGCGCGACATTGGTATGAAAGATTATTTATTAAAGCCCATTGAAATCAATAAACTTTTTATGAGTTTGCAAGCATGGCTTCCTTATCAAACGAATGGAATCAATCAGCCAACAGAAACCGCCAATCCAGTGAGCACACAGGAAGAGAATCATACGAAGCTTCCTGCTTTAATTCTCTGTGACACCAATAACGAACGATTAAAAATCTGGGCAAAGGCACTCAATGCTCGTGCTCGCATTCAAATTACCAACGACATTCACAAAGCCAATAGACTGGTTAATAAGGATCAACAGATCAGTCTGTTGGTGCATTACGATTTGATTTGTCATCCTAATACTGAAAAAATACTACACAGTGCGGGGTATAAACAGATCGTTATCTACGCGGATCATCAAGCGCAACAAGCATCTTGTCACAAAGCGCATTATGATGCTTTCATCACCCAACCAGATGAGCTGACGCTGTAACACGCCACAAACTACTGGTCAAAACGGGTTAAAACCCTTTATAATGGTTGACTGATTATTTACCTAAGCCTTAGTGCTTTTTTTGTTACTATTTGGAAGTTTTCATGAAAACAGCTCAAGAATTTCGTGCTGGCAATGTGATGTCAGTAGATGGTCAACCGATGGTTGTTCTTAAAGCAGAATTTAGCAAGTCTGGTCGTAACTCGGCAGTGGTTAAGCTTAAACTCAAAAACCTATTAACTGCGGCAGGTACAGAAACGGTTGTTAAGGCAGATGATAAGTTCGAGCAAATCATCCTTGATCGTAAAGAATGTACTTATAGCTATTTCGCTGATCCTTTGTATGTTTTCATGGATACCGAAGACTATACACCTTACGAAGTAGAAAAAGACAACCTAGGTGATTCAATTAATTACATCGAAGATGGCATGCCTGATGTTGTGGAAGTAACCTTCTATGATGGTAAGCCAATTTCGGTTGAATTCCCAACCATCATTAACCGCAAAGTGGTTTACACTGAAATGGCTGTGCGTGGTGATACTTCTGGTAAAGTAATGAAGCCAGCTAAGTTATCGACTGGGTTTGAGTTGATGGTTCCAGCCTTTATCGAGACGGATGAAATGGTTGAAATCGACACACGTACAGGAGAATTCCGTAAACGTGCTTCTGCGTAAGTCGTTATATGGTGATCTATTTGGTGATCTTCGCCAAATAGCATTAAAAACAACAACAGTCTGGCTGGTGTTTGCGCTGGTTAGTCTGTTGTTGACCTGCCCTGCGATGGCAGAAGAATCCATTGTTGCTCAAGTCAATAAGTCTTCCATTAGTCAACAAGCACTTCAAGATGCTGTCCAGTTGGCTTTAATGCAGAATACCTCTCAATCCCATAATGATCACCTACAAGAAGTCGTTCTCGATGACTTAATTGTGACCGAAGCCATGTATCAGGCGGCACAGAAAGATCAGTTATCGCAAAAAGACGATGTCAAACGTGCCTTACAGGCGATGCAAAAGAAACTGCTTGCAGAGGCTTGGCTTGTTGAGCAGTTGGCTAAAGAGCCCATTACCGACGAGCAAATTCAACGAGAGTATCAGCGTCAAGTTCAACTGGCAAAGTCAGGCAAGAACGCGCATGAATACAAAGCAAGACATATTGTGTTATCTGATGAAGCGGAAGCACAACAGCTCATCAAACGCTTGAAAACGGGTGAGTCTTTTGACCTTCTTGCCAAAACCTACTCTCTCGATAAGCATAGTGCGACAAAAGGTGGTCAGCTTAACTGGATGATGCCCGATCAATTTATTTCCCCACTAGGCGATGTGTTGATTACGCTTCCTAAAGATCAAGTTTATCCAACTCCCATTAAAACGCAATTAGGCTGGCACATTATTAAGCTGGATAGCGTGCGTGATATTGTGATTCCTGAATTATCTATGATTAAATCCGCTTTGCTTCGTAACATGGTTGAAGAGCGCAAAGCAAACATCATCGACCAATTGATGAAGAAAACGCAAGTCAATATTGTTGCCCCAACCAGCCAACCCTCACCGTAAATCGAGCAACACTAGGCAGAAGAAAATGCGACAAACACCCAGTTTCGCGCCATGGCATCCCTATCAAAGTTTTCCTGCCAGTCCCTCTCCTTTACAGGTGAGCAAAGCACAAGGGCATCACATTCATTTACAAGATGGGCGTGTACTACTAGACGGTATTGCCTCTTGGTGGACGAGCATTTTCGGTTATCAGCACCCGCAATTGGTTGAAACCATTGTGCAACAATCCCAACGATTATCACATATCATGTTTGCAGGGCTAACCCACGAACCCGCAGAACAGCTCACGCAAAGCCTAGCCGAGAAATTGCCTCATACGCCCGCCATATTTCTGAGCGACTCAGGTTCTATTGCCGTAGAAGTTGCCTTGAAAATGGCGCGTCAATACTGGCAAGCCAAAGGCATGGCACAAAAGCATCGCTTTATCGCCTTAAAAAATGGCTATCATGGTGATAGCTGGGGGGCGATGTCAGTCACTGATCCTGAAGGATTACACCAAAGCTTTCGTTCTGCCAGTGCTGAGACCTATTTTGCGCCTGCACCTTTGTATGGTTTTGAATTAAATGAAGACAAGGATGAAGACCTTGTCGCACTGACGCAGTTGGTAGAAGCACAGCATCAGCATCTGGCGGGCATTATTTTAGAACCCATCTGGCAAGGTGCTGGTGCGATGAATTTTTATCGACCTGCCTATTTACAGGCAGTACGACAGCTTTGTGATGACTACCAATTGCTCCTCGTTGTTGATGAAATTGCCACGGGGTTTGGTAAAACAGGGGCTTATTTTGCCCATCAGCATGCTGATATTCGTCCCGATCTTGTCTGTTTAGGTAAAGCCTTGACGGGGGGAATGATGACCTTGGCGGCGAGTTGTGCAAGCTTGGAAATCGCTGAAACCATCAGTCAACATCCGCCTTATCGTTTTATGCACGGTCCAACCTATATGGCAAATCCACTGGCTTGTGCTTGTGCCAATACCAGCTTGTCCTTGTTAGAACAGATTAACTGGCAAACAAGGGTAATGACTTGGCAAGCTGAGATGCGACAAGTGCTTGCACCATTACAAGCTCTGTCAACGGTTCAAGAGGTTCGCGTACTGGGACATATTGCCGTGGTAGAATTGACCAAACCACAGATAGCGAGTGCCGTTCAACAATACGCTCTTGATCAGGGTATTTGGGTAAGACCTTTTGGGCATTGGGCATATCTTACCCCAGCCTACACCATGACCAGATCGGAGCGTCATCAGTTACTGACAGGATTTGTCACCGCGATCAAGGAAGCCAGCGACCCTAGTGCCATAGAAAATCCGCAACCCATTTCTTGTGTTTAGTTTGGTTGCTTTGCAATGAATAGGCTAACTGAAAAGGTTATGGTTGTGTGATAGGCATAAAAAAAGCTGTCATTAAGACAGCTTTTTGATTTGGAGGCCGAGGCCGGAATCGAACCGACTTCCGCGCATTTGCAATGCGATGTATAACCAGTCTACCACTCGGCCAAATCTGGAGCGGGATAAGAGACTCGAACTCTCGACCCCAACCTTGGCAAGGTTGTGCTCTACCAACTGAGCTAATCCCGCGTTATTTTTTCAATTTTATGTTGATTGCCTTTATTTGTCAAGATTTATTCAAACTTATTTGTATGATGCTGATCATCTCGTTGCTTGATTCTTTGTTCGATTGGGCACTGAGTGCGGTATAATTCTCTCATATATTCTGTTTTAGTGAGTTGATATGAGCCATACTACCTCCCATTTTCCCGATGCGTTAATCCCTGATTTTTTCACTGAATCTACTAAGCCCGTCGCTCATCAAGAAACAACAAGCACTGTTTTGGATGACAATGATGGAGCGAGCGTCGATTTACCAAGCTATGCGGAACGCTGTTATTTAGAATACGCTATGTCGGTGGTGAAAGGGCGAGCCTTGCCAGCCG
>CAZLOM010000098.1:0-6787 GCA_964561185.1 uncultured Piscirickettsiaceae bacterium | reverse complement strand
GACAGCTAACTTACTCTTTGCTACACTCAATTGCACTTATTATATGGATTCACGTCAAAAATAGAAGGCGATACTCGCAAGTACGTTCAACGTGCTCATGGTGATGTGTTTGTTTTCACAGGTCCAGTATTTGCGAAAACAAAAAATCAAACCATAGGTGAAAACAAAGTTTGGGTGCCAACCCATTTATTCAAAGTTGTTTTTGATACAACAACCGAAAAATCATGGGTATTTTTATATGAAAATAGTGATCATCCCACAAACTTAGCACCGATTGATTATAGCGAGTTTGTGCAGGCAACAGGCATTGATTTTTTGAAAGAGAAAACTGTTAAAAAGCCATAATAAACAATAACAAATAATAATCTTGAAAAAAAAGAAACAGTGTTATACAATTTTCAGAAATCAACTAAAAGCGAGTAGTTCATGACAACATCAATTGACAAAAAACAAGCTAGATTACAGCAAAAAATTGCTGAAATGCAGGCTGAGTTGGCCACTCTTGAGCAGGAAAAAATTAACCGAATGCTCACAAAAGATACGCCTTGGATTAAGGATATTCTAGAAATGATCCATCAAGGATTAAGCTTGCAGGACAAGGTATCAAAAACGGCTTTTGCTAAAATTGTTGTGCAGGAGTTTGGTGGAAGATCAACGTCAACGCGCAAGAATAATGGTTCACGAATTGTTGCGGTGAAATACCAAGATCCTATATCTTCCGAGAATACTTGGTCTGGTCGTGGCATTGCACCGCTATGGTTGCAACGTTATGAAGCGGCTGGTCGTAAAAGAGAGGAGTTTTTGATCAAATGACAAAGTCTGAGTTAATAGAGTTGGTTGCTCGCAAGCACAACGAAATCAACACTCAAGATGTTGAGACGGTTGTTAATACGATTATTTCTGAATTATCTGATGCGTTGGCGCAAGGAGAACGGGTAGAAATTCGCGGTTTTGGTGCTTTTTCGGTAGTAGATACTAAAAAAAACTAGGGCGCAACCCTAAAACTGGCGAACCAATTTCCATTCCAGCATCAAGAAAAGTGCATTTCAAGCCTGGTCTTCAGCTCAAAGAAAATGTTGTCGAAGCCAGAAGAAACGGCATTGAGTTGGCAAAGTAACTTAGTGGTAAAGTTACTTACCCAACACCTTGACTTTAAAAACAAAAGTTCCAAACGGAATAAACGAAGCAATGGTACCTAATAACGCTTGTTTGCCTGTTAGATTGCCATTGCTTGAGTTGTGCATCAACACGACATTAAATGCCAAAAACAGCATACCGTGAATGGGACCGATCATTTTAACGGCTTCTGGAATACCAAGATACGCTTTGAGTGGCACAGCAATGAAAAGCAGGATCAATAAGGATGAACCTTCAAGAAGTGCCATAAGTCTTAACAGTTTCATCAGATACCACCTGTCGTCAATCATTTCGGAAGTTTAACCGAAACGGAAGGCTACCATCATTCCTGCCTATCAGAGGTTGCTGTAGCAAGGACATCAATTGTTCACTTATTTTTATGTCGAATTCCCCGTCACCTGTCTTTTTTAATAATACGTAACGACTATCTTCGTTAAGATTGTCTCGCCGAATTATAGTAATCACTTTTCCTTGTGTGCTAATGAAGATCCAGTATCGATATTGATCCTTTTCCAGATGGCTCTTGACATAGTCTTGCCATTTATCGCTCCAAGTTTGAATCGATGCAGTGGAAACGGAATGTGCTAGACAACGAATTTCATTAGTTTGTGACGAATTAAGAACGACTACATTGTCTCGAACAAAAGCAGAAATCCAGATCGGTTTTTTTATCTGAGGATTATAGAGCACGTAATTCGTATCTTCCTGCCATATGATTTGACCAGCGTGAGTGCGTAAACCAAAAATAAGACCACCGATATTCTGTTCGATAAGATTATCGTGAACTCCATAAGACTGCACTACTGCGGTAAGAACAGAAAGAAGTCGATCAGGAGCCAATTTTCCTCCAGCGAGCAGTGACAGAACTTGCGGAGTTAGATCTGAGTGGTAGGACGTAAGGCTTCCGATTTGATGGAAGTCAGACTCGGAGGTATCCAATCCAGAAACAGTATTCCAGCAAAGAAGTTGCGGCTCTCGAAGCTGGTCAGATGAAGCAAGTAGAAGCTTGACCTCTCGCTCTCTGGAGAACGGGCCAAGGCTTGTAGTTACCAAAGACAAAAGAGATTTTAGATCGCTTGCATTTGCTTCCATATTCTCGCGAAGAAACTCAATAATATGCGTCGCGAGTTGTACATCACCAGCAAAAGCAACGGCGATACCATCAGAAAGTGGAACTATTTTCAAGAGTGACTCTTCGACATATTTACCTCTGACTTGAGCGTGAAATTCGCCGAAACTTGAATACATTGCAATGGGTGGCGAGTTTTTGGTTACCGCTGTATCTGCGAACAGATACACAAAGTTCGAATATTTCCATCCAGCGCAATAAGTCATAAAACCCCCAATGGTTGAATTCAGCGACACACTAGCAAGTTCGCTTGAATGACTTTTTACTGTGACATATTTTTTTAATGCGAGTTGAGAGAATTAGATTTTTAATATCCATTTTTTGAACCTTAACTCATACCTTATTAGTTTAAGGTTGATTTTATCACACTTATGATTTGGTTTAAGCGAAAATATCAAGCGATATGTTTCAACGCCTCACGTACAGTTAACGAAGATAATTTAGCTTGATGTTCTAATACGAAAGACTTAACCATACTAGGTTGCCAACGGGCGTAATCACGAAATGCCCAGCCAATCGCTTTACGGATAAAAAATTCTTTTTCACCTGAGAGATGCAAGGCGTAGTGAAATAAGCGTGAGGTATCTGTTTGATTTCGCCATCCAAGTTGGTGGATCATTGCCGTTCGTCGTGTCCAAAAGTTATCATGCACGAGCGCATCATCCATCATCGATTGTGCGAACGGGTTGTGTCGAATGATTTTGTTGATGACGCTAGACAAACTATCTACGGTATCCCACCACGCCCCCGTCCTAGCTAACGTCAACAGTGTAGGAATGTGATCTGGCGTTAGTTGCTTGTGTTGTTTGGTTAAGAGATCAATAGCCACATAACGATATTCACGTTCTGGTTTTAACCATAATTGACACGCTAAATCGATAGCATTTTGTGCAGACATCTTTGTAGCAATGATCTCCTTTACTGCCAGCCGTCTTTGAGGGGTTGGAATCCCTAAAAATGGAAATTGATCGCGCATATAGGAAGACATTGCTACTGCTCGTTCGGTATTCGCTACAGCGATTAAACTGGACTCGATAAGAAAAATAGTTGGAGGCATAAAATAAGTTACTCAATAAAATTTGAAGAAAATAACAAATGAAGCACCTATACTAAGATAATACAAAATCCTAGAAAAAATGACTAATCAATCAAGTGCAAATAGTTTTCTGTTGTTACAATGGATGAATGCCCGAAGTACTCTTGTACTTTTCGAATGTTTATCCCAGATGCAAGCATTGTACTTGCGGCTGGGGGAAGTTTCACAACAAATGCACATACCGCTCGGTAATCATCATCGAACTGTGTCCCATATTTTCCTGAACTTGGCGAATGGTTAAGCCTTGGGTAAGCATCATACTTGCTGTTGTGTGCCTTAATAAATGTCCACCCATCTGTGGTTTATTGATATTGGCTTGCTCAAGGTATTTATTGACCAATTGATACAAGGCAGGTTGTGTGAGAGGTGTTTTACGAATGGTCGTGAACATCAAAGCATCATTTGCTTCAGAAGCACAGCTTTGAACAAAATCCCTCAGCCAATGGCGATGGATGTCCAAAGGCTTAATGACTCTTTCTTTATTGCCTTTGCCAATAACCCTAAAGATACCCGCCTGTAAAAGATCTCGGCATTGCCCTATTGTTAAAGAACACACCTCTTCTGTTCTCAACCCTGAATCCAGCATTAAGCCAATCATAGCAAGATCTCTGGAGCGAACAGAATGATTTTTAGCAAAAACCATATCCATCAGCGCATCTTGCTCGTGACGATATAAAACAGGCGTTATTCGTTTAATAGACTTAGTTTTTCGTCTTGAAGACCGTTTTTGTTCATCCAGAAACTGTTTAACAGGGTTTACCCATGTCATATCATCATGGATAATAAACTCCCAAAAACCAAACAAAACACCTTGACTATGCTTAACAGTGGCAATAGATAAGGCTTTTTTAGAAAGATACTTATAAAAAGCACCAATCCATGCAGAATTAACGCTTTTTGCATCTTTTATATCGTTTTCGTGCATAAACGCAATAAAACGATCAATTTGACCAGAATAGGCACGAATAGAGTGTTTTGAGTAGGAATTGCCATTTTCAGGATGTGCCATCCACGCCAAAAACGCCTCTTTTTTCTCGTTCCACAAGTCTTGTTCCACAAAATACCCCCTTAAAACTGCATGAGAATGATGATAATAACATATTATCATCATAATTATACCCGATCTAATCACCTAAATAGCTCCATGCCCCAGATCAAAACACCGTTAAAATATAAATTATTATCATAATACTTATCTCGATAATCTATGAGTATTGTGATAAAATAAACGTAAAATCAAATAAAATTAATTTTTAGGAATAAAAAACCATGAGCGGTACTGTTAGCGCAGAAATTATGCAAGAACCCGATAATCAACCAAAAAAACGCATTAGCCTTGAACTTAAGGGGGATGATGTCATTAAGGCAGATATCCTAGAAACCTCCCTTCAACTAAACAGACTATCTCGATCTAAGTCAGAAAGAGATGCTGAGTTGGTTTCTTTAGGTTTATCAGCTTTAGAGTTCGTTATGATGCAAGTCAGTAAGGAATCTGGTAAAAAATACCCTTCTGCTCAAGATGTGCGAAGTTTTCTAAATTTAGGATTTATTGAGGTTTGAAAATGCGTTATTTAAGATTCATGGCACTTCTTGAAGGTTCATCCTTATTGATCCTGCTTTTCATTGCTGTGCCACTCAAAGCATATTTTGGTATTCCAGAAGCCGTTAAAATGATCGGTCCTATTCACGGTATGCTGTTTTTAGCATTCAATGCCATGTTAATGATCAACTCAAGCAATGGTAATCTAACAGGCAAACAAGCATTGTTAGGCACAGTTGCTTCGTTTATTCCTTTTGGCACTTTCGTGTTTAAAGCTAAAGTGTTAAGGCTCAGAAATGCAATCCAATAATTTTCTATATCGAGCGCTTTGTTCCAAAGAGATTGTCTCTGGTAATTTATTAATCCCAAAATCCTCAGAACCTTTTCATGCTCCCCCAAGATTAGGCATAGACACTCGTTTACCCTTTAAGCTTGGTTCAACAACGGAGTATGTAGTAAGGCAACATCAATGGAAGCAAAGAGGATATCCAACTAGAGGTGTATCAACAACCCCTCACCTTACTCGTGCACAATTTTATGCACAACGGAATCGAATCATTGCAAAGATTGACCGTAACCTTCTTTCAGAATTTGATATAGAGGAATTTAATGTTAATGAATTGTTAAGTGACTTCCCAGAAGATATCGCAGCCCATGAAGATAGCGAAATAATTCTTGTCTATAGAAATAACGGCACGTTTCCCAAAGACATTATCTCAGAAATTTTAGTTTTTGATTCTAATACTCTTCAAGCAAAATATGATGATATTGAAAGCAAACAAGAAGCTTTAAAGATGAAAGGTATTAATGACGACTTGGATTATCGTACTCATCACTAATCCTTGGTAGATCTGGTGATGGAGTGAACCCCGTTATAAGAAATTGCCGTTTATAAGCTAAAGGATTATTTATGATATTAGACTATCAGAGTAACGCTCAAATTGTATTGAATACCACAAACCCTCCTATGAATAATATTCATGCACTATCAGTTTGCTTGAGCGGTATTCACTCTCTAGCACATACAGTAAGAGAGGAAGAAATTAGAAAAATAAGTTCATCGCAAGATATCGTCTGTTTACAAATTATGGGGGACGATACGTCGTTTTTGGTAAAAAATGCCTTTTCTTGGTTTTCGGTAACGCTAAACAATTACTTAAGACTTATTGCATTAATAGATATTATGCAGCGTAATAACTGGAAATCTATTGATTTAACTGATAAAAACAATAAAGATTCAATTAATAAACATTGTAGAACTTATGTCGAAAGTGTTGCTCCTGAAATTTATAAATGGCGCAATAAAGTTTCAGCGCACTTTTCTGCAACCGATCCTTTTGATAAGGATAATGAGGCAACACTAGAATATTCAATTATGGACAGTGTAGGAGATTTTCTCACCCTTACTATAAAACTGGTATATTTACATGGGTAACCAATGGCTCAGAGTCTCAACTACACTCTTGGTCTATCACTGAAGTGTTTGAAAGATTGGCTCCTCGATTTTGGCCAAATCTTACTCTGTCACCATTACCAACAAAATAACAATCAATTGTACATTATGTAGGTGCTGGTTTTATCCTGATCTGTTTGCTGTATTTCTTTTACATGAGAATCTTTATATTGAGTTGTCAACCAAATTAAAAACAATGCCTGTCCGCACCAAAGAAATGGTCTTCTTGCCAAAGACCAAAAGAGATAGTTGTTATCTTGCTTTGACGGTGCGTTTCTTAGGCGACGCATTTCTAATGCCATGCACAACAAAGTCAGCAACGACATCAGCAGCTTCTAGAAGTGTACCTTGTGAAAGATGGGCATAGCGTTGGGTTGTCTTGATTTGGGTGTGACCTAGAATTTTCTGCACTTCGTATAGGCTTCTGCCATT
>CAZLOM010000097.1:0-6930 GCA_964561185.1 uncultured Piscirickettsiaceae bacterium | reverse complement strand
AAGGAGATGGTCGATCGGTTGAGCGATCTGGTGTCGATTTTTTCTGGCTTGGATTTGTCGAGCAACCGTGCTGAAGATGATGACCTATTGGGTGATGCCTACGAGTATTTGATGCGCCACTTTGCCACCGAATCGGGCAAGAGCAAAGGTCAGTTTTACACCCCCGCCTACGGCGACCCCTCCAACGGAGGGGAATGTAAACCCCCAAACACCCAAGGTGTCATGAAAAATGGTAAAAACTGTAACCAATTTCATCAATATATTGTTTATGCAGGATAATTCCCCTCCATTGGAGGGATGTCAGGTATTCCTGACGGGGTGGTTATGTGACAAAAACAACCCGACACAGATTAAGCAAGGCATGATGCAGGTGTTGCTAACGGGGAAAGTGCGTTTAATTAAAGGAGAAAACTATGACTGACATTCAAGAAACGGAGCTCGATGAAGAGTTGGTTGCTCATGGAGTTGATGAAGAAGAACCAGAGCTGCTTGATGAAGTAATGCAACCATTTAACCCCACAGACATAGATATTGTAGTTGAGCCAAAGTCGTTAGATGCCTTGATTAAGCGCATTCAACACAATGAAATCGATATGAATACCGATTTTCAGCGTCATGCGGAGTTGTGGGACAACCGCAAGATGAGCAGATTAATCGAATCCATTTTGATTAGGTTTCCGATGCCAGCTTTCTACTTTGATGCTTCTGATGAAAATAATTGGTTAATTGTAGATGGTTTGCAGCGCTTATCAACTATCCGTAAGTTTGTCTTAGATAAAAAACTTCGCCTGAATGGTTTGGAGTTTTTGACAGAACTTAACGGTAAAACCTTCGACAAATTGCATCGCCAGTATCAACGCCGTATTGAAGAGTGTCCTGTCACTGTATACATGATTAAGCCAGGTACTCCTGAAGATGTTAAGTACTCAGTGTTTCGTCGCATTAATACGGGTGGCTTGACTCTAAACAACCAAGAGATACGTAACGCGCTCGCTAAGCCAAGAGATAGAGAATTACTGAAAGAGTTGGCTAATTTAGAATACTCAAATGAGATGCTGGGTGATCTTTCCAATCGAATGAAAGATCATGAGTTGGTGTTGCGCTTTTGGGCATTTTATCGTTTTGATTATCTAGACCCTAAAAATAAAAAAGAAATTGCCTCATTTTTAGATAAAGCAATGGAAGACATCAAAAAAGGCGATGATGCCTACCGCGCAGAGTTTAAAACTAGGTATTCAACCGCGATTAAGCGCTGTTACCAACTTTTAGGAAAATCTGGATTTGAGAAAGATCCGTCTTCAAATTCTCGCAAACGCTCAAAGAATTCAACTTTGTACGAAGTGTGGATGGTGTCGCTGGCCAAGCTGACGAACACGGAATTTAATCGCCTTCTGAATGAGAAAAACGTCCTTCAAGAAAAGGCGCGAGCATTGCTTAAAGACGGCGAATTCTTTAATGCCATTACTTATTCGACGCAGAAAAAGGATCATGTTGAAATGCGCTATGAAAAAGTAAATACGTTGATTGCTGAGGTGTTGAATGATTGAATTTATCAATATTAAGAACTTTAAAACCTTGTTGAATGCAAGTTTTCCACTGAAGTCATTGAATTTATTTTCTGGCCTTAATGGTATGGGAAAGTCGACTCTGGTGCAGAGCTTGTTGCTTTTAAGACAGTCCTATGAGCGTAATACCATTAAAAACAAAGGGTTGTTATTAAATGGTGATTACGTTAATATCGGTACAGGCCAAGACGCGCTTTCAAGCTTTAGTGAGCAAGAAGAGATTATCTTCACCGTTAAATGGAGCGAGAAAGAACAGCTTTCGCAGTTTGAGTTTGACTATCAACGCGATTCTGACCTCTTACCACTACGAAAATCTGGTGTTGATGGTGATTCAGCGATATTGAGTTTGTTTAATTCTAATTTTCAGTACTTGAGTGCTGATAGATTAGGTCCACAAAGTCATCATCAGTTATCTGAATTTCATATTCGTGATTTGAAATCCATTGGTCACCATGGTGAATTTGCTGTTCACTTTATCGCAGTAAATGGTGCTAAAGACTTGGAGATAGAAGCTTTACGACATCCAAAGGCAGTATCGGGTAGCTTACTTGACAATATTGAGGCTTGGATGTCGGATATTAGTCCAGGTTTGAAAATAAAAGCAGTGGCGCAACCTCAATTTAATTCTGCAAGTCTTAGTTACTCCTTCAAGCAAGGCAAACAAACTACGCAAGAATTTAAACCTCAGAATGTAGGCTTTGGCTTGAGTTATGTCTTGCCAGTCGTAACGAGTATTTTAAGAGCAGCAAAAGGTGACTTGCTGATTATTGAAAACCCAGAATCACACTTACACCCCACAGGACAATCACTGATGGGTAAGCTTTGTGCCATTGCTGCAAAGAATGGCGTGCAGTTAATCGTTGAATCACATTCAGATCATTTTCTCAATGGTATACGCGTTGCGGTTAAACAGAGGGTCGTTGCTGCTGCTGAGGTAAAGGTCTTTTTCTTACATCGAGATGTGCAAAATTCAACTCATGCTTCAGAAGTAATGTATCCAAATATTGATGATGAAGGTCGTATTGACTGTTGGCCTGACGGTTTCTTTGATCAATGGGACAAGGAGTTGGATCAGCTGTTATGAGCAATGGAATTGTGCTAAATCATCACTCGTTACCGTTTGCTAGTAAAGATGATGCCAATAATGGATTATTAGCTTTCTTTAATGTTCTTAAAATTTGTCGAACTGCTGGTTTAAAAATTTTGCTGGTCGATGAAAATCAAGACAAGTCCCTTATGGGGTTAGAACTGACCAATAGATATTTTGTACGCGATTGGTATGACTTAGCAAAAAGCGATACTAAGCTTACTGATTGGTGTCGATTTCTTAAATCCCTTGAAACGAAACAGCCACTTTTTGAAACCGTGGATATTGAAAGTACGGTGGAAGTTGGGTTGCATGGAGAGGATTCAGGTAATCGTGTGCTGTTGGCAGCGTTTTATTTTAATACTTTTCTTGTCAGTTTCACGGCGTTATCTGCTTGGTTAAATAGTCATATTCAAGTCTGGGTTTTAGATCTCGACACGTCGCCAGCCCAAAGAGAGGAAATACTTTTAAATCTGAGTAATTCTGTGAATTTGGACGTGCATCATGATGATCTCATTATGCGTCGCAATGCGCTGTTAAGTACAGCTAAAGACATTTGGTTGCAACGAGCAGATTTATTTCCTCATATCACCTTGTTGTCAAATCAAATTGGCACAAGCTTGCAAAGTTGGTCTGCTCGACAAGATATCTTGACCAAAGCGCGTGATGCCCTAAATGTGTTGGATTTATTTTGTGAGAAGTGGCTTGCAGGTGATTATGTTGAGTACAGGCATGAGTATTTAAGGGATTTGGGCTTAGCTGCTGAAGTTAGTGGCGAATCAGACAGTGTTATCAGAAATCCTAAAAAGAAAAATGAGCGTATGTTTTGGTTAGATGATGGGCGGCAGGTCTATTGCGAGAATCATGCAAAACTACCTGACGGCTACCGCCTGCATTTTTATCCTGACGCAGCAAATAAGCGGATATATGTGGCGTATTTAGGAAGTCATTTGACGCTTTGAAATGGTTATTAGGAGTAAATAAGTTGCCAAACATACAGGAACAATCGTATTTATATCACTTGACGGCATCAGAAAACTTGCCATCAATTTTACTGAGTGGCTTATTACCACGTTCTCAGCTTTCAGATTTTAATGATATTGCCGACCATGAAATTTTAGAGTCAAGGTCTGCTCATCACTTAGATTCAATGGTTCCATTTCATTTTTTTGCAAAAAATCCATTTGATGGGCGAGTTCAATCGCTTTATCCTACTAAACAATTTGTGCTGATCGCGATATCAAGAGAATTTGCAGAAAATAATAGCTGGTCAATTATTCCTAAGCACCCACTTTCTGGAGATTTTAAAATCCTTTCTTATCAGGAAGGTATGGAACAAATAGATTGGGAACTAATGAATACAAGAGATTATCACAATCCAGAATGTAAAAGTGTGTGTATGGCAGAGTGCCTATCACCAACAATTGTATCACCTAATAATTTTTCAGCTATTTATGTAAAATCTGATGAGATAAAGAAGGTCGTTTTTCAGTTGGTTAAAGATGCCAAATTATCGTGTTATGTTAATGTTCAGCCAAGTATGTTTCTATGACTATCTATAAGAGCCTCAATCCAGATAAAGCACTAATATGGCGCATCGTACACCGCGACAATTTACCATGGATTTTTGAGCACGGTTTACACGCTGGTAATAGCGATGTTAAATCAGATAATTGGGTGCATATTGGCAATCCAGAATTGACGGACAAACGAGTCAAGCATCTTGTACCTGTTGGCATGGGAGGATATTTGAACGATTATGTCCCTTTTTACTTTACACCTTTTTCACCAATGTTGATGAATATTCGTAGTGGTCGAGGCGGTGTGAGTAAACGTGATAATGAGGATATTGTCATTTTAGTCTCTAGCTTACATCGTATTGCCAGTTTAGGATTAGACTTTGTTTTCACGAATGGACATGCCTATTATCAATGGACAGATTACTTCACCGATTTGCAAGATTTGGATAAGGTAGATTGGTCACTATTACAACATAGAGATTTTAAGCGAGACGATGCTGATCCTAGAAAGTTTGAACGCTATCAGGCAGAAGCCTTAGTGCATCAATATTGCCCATTAGATGCTTTGGTGGGTATCGTTTGTTATAACGATGCAGTAAAATTGCAGATCGAACAATGGTTAGCGCAACGCGACTTGTCAACTCAAGTGCTTGCCCGTGCAGGATGGTATTTTTCATGATTCGCTTTACTCAAGGTAACTTGCTAGACGCTTCCGCAGAAGCCCTCGTCAACACGGTCAATACCGTGGGTGTTATGGGTAAGGGAATCGCTTTGATGTTTAAAAAACGCTTTCCTTTGAATATGCAGCTTTACGCCAAAGCGTGTAAAGACAATCAAGTTCAAACGGGGCATATGTTTGTCACCAACACCGAATCCTTAATCGGCCCCAAATGGATTGTAAACTTTCCTACAAAACAACATTGGAAAGCAGATTCTCGTCTTGAATGGATTGACGATGGACTGCAAGATCTTCGTACATTTTTAATTGAAAACCGTGTAAAGTCGATTGCAATTCCACCTCTTGGTGCAGGCAATGGTGGTTTAGACTGGGATGTCGTAAAACAGCGTATTGTTTCGGCATTATCTGATTTAGACGGTGTTGATATTGTGGTCTATGAGCCAACCAAGCAATATCAAAATGTCGCTAAAAAAGAAGGTGTAAAAACCTTAACACCATCTCGAGCGATGATTGCGGAGTTAATCCGTCGCTATTGGGTGTTAGGTATTGAGTGTAGCGTGTTAGAAGTACAAAAACTGGCTTGGTTTTTAGATCGTGTTGTAAATGTTCATAAATTATCAAACGATTTTCGATTCAGATTTGAGGCACATAAATTTGGTCCTTATTCTCAAAACCTTCAGCATTTATTAAATAGTTTAGATGGAACTTACTTACTTGCTAACAAGCGTATTCCAGATGCGGCTCCCGATGATGTGATTTACTTTAATGATAAACAAAAACAACAAGTGGAACTGTACTTAAAAACGCAAGCGAAGGATTATTTACCAGCACTAGATCAAGCCACACGCATGATCGAAGGCTTTCAATCGCCTTATGGCATGGAGTTGCTGGCAACCGTTGATTGGTTATTGGTTGAAGGTGGCTGTGAACCAACACTTGAATCAGTTAAAACGGGTTTAGCGCAGTGGCCAGCGGGTCAACATTGGGCAGATCGTAAACTCAAACTATTTGATGATAAAAGTTTACAGTTTGCTATTCAAAAACTTGCTGGTTTCAGTTTATAGTCACCTATTATTTCAATAAAGGCAATAAGTTATGACTAAAATAGGTCAACGCGAACGTGCGACACAAGATCGCGTTGTCGCTTATTTTCAACAAACACTAGGCTACCGCTACCTTGGCAATCTGCACGATGCCGACAATCGCAACATCCGCGAAGCGGATTTAACCGCATGGCTGACACAGCGTGGGATTGCCTCTGCACTCATTGGGTGAGCCTTGCGTCAACTCGATATTGCCGCCGCTTTGGGGGAAGGCAAAACCTATTTTGCGACTGCTTTAGGGGTTGCTACGATTGAGGCAGGAAAGCGAGTAAGATTCTACAATGCCGTTGATTTGGTTCAACAATTGGAGAAAGAAAATAAAGCAGGAAAAGCGGGTAATCTTGCTAAGTCACTGATGTTGATTGACGCGGTTATTATCGACGAGTTGGGGTATTTGCCCTTTGCACATTCAGGCGGTGCATTGCTTTTTCACCTGTTGAGCAAGCTCTATGAAAAGACTTCTCTGATCATCACCACCAATCTGAGTTTTGGAGAATGGGGGAAGGTATTTGGTGATGCCAAAATGACCACAGCATTACTCGATAGACTGACACACCATTGCGATATTATCGAAACAGAAAATGATTCTTATCGGTTCAAACACGGGTGGAAGAATACGCAATAAAACAAACTGATTTTTTAGGCTAGAAAGTGGTCAAATTTGGATGCTGATTGACAAAATATAAATTTAATTGCATAAACGATCATTTGTGCAACAACTCTCTTATGAGAATTAACGATGCCACGCCGTTTGATTCTGTCTAAAACAGAGAAACAAAGCCTGCAGGCATTGCCAGAAGGAAAAAACTTTCCGAAGTCTTAACGTGCTTTAAATTCCGTTTTCTGTGACGACCCCTAACTCATCAGTTATGGCTAATAGATTAACGTGCGTTGTCGATACCAGACAGGGAAAGCGTTAAGATCGTAAGCGTCCGACAGTTCCATCTGTAACTCGCCATTAATTTCTGCCATCATG
>CAZLOM010000096.1:0-6984 GCA_964561185.1 uncultured Piscirickettsiaceae bacterium | reverse complement strand
CTTCAAATAATTCAGCAATCGTATCCATCAGCAAGGATTTGCCAAACCTACGTGGACGAGAGAGAAAGTAATACTCTCCCTCTTCGATGAGACGTAAAATATGCGGTGTTTTATCCACATAGTAATAATCGTCTTCACGAATTTTCGCAAAGGTTTGAATGCCGATGGGGAGTTTTTTGCGGGTCATGATCAGGCGACCTAAGAATATGGCAATGCCATGACTGATTGAAAAATGATAGAAAACTCACTGAAAACAATGAAAACGCCTGCCACTTAACCCAGTATTGAGCGAGTGACAAGCGTCATCAGAAATGGAGCAGATTAGGCTTTCGCTTCTACCACTCTTGGACGTAAGCCCAATTCACGCAGTTGTGTTTGCGCCACGTCAGATGGGGCGTTGGTAAGCACACAAGCCGCTGATTGGGTTTTCGGGAAGGCAATCACGTCACGGATAGATGGTGCACCCACCATCATCATCACCAAGCGATCTAAACCGAATGCCATACCAGCGTGCGGTGGTGTACCGTATTGTAAGGCTTCCACGAACCAACCAAATTTGCTATCGATGTCTTCTTGCGATAACCCTAATAACTCAAACACACGCGATTGCATACGTGGATCGTGAATACGAACCGAACCGCCGCCTAATTCGATACCGTTTAATACCAAGTCATATGCTTTGGCTGTGAGGTTAGACAAGTCTGCCCCTTCTGCCAACGATTCTAAACCACCTTTAGGTGCCGTAAACGGATGGTGAACAGCGACATAGCGGTTAGCCTTGTCATCATATTCAAACATTGGGAAATCAACGACCCACAATGGAGCCCATTGTTTTTCCATCATGTTGCGGTCTTCAGCAACCTTCACACGCAATGCACCCAAGGCATCATTCACCACTTTTGCTTTGTCAGCACCGAAGAAGACTAGGTCGCCATTCTTCGCACCGACACGTTCAAGAATCTGCATGACTTGATCAGGGAAAAATTTGACAATCGGAGATTGCAAGCCGTCAATACCGTTTTCAAGCGCATTGACTTTAATCCATGCCAAGCCTTTTGCACCATAGATACCAACGAATTGTGTGTAGTCGTCGATTTCTTTACGCGACATTTCACCGCCATTCGGTACGCACATTGCCACGACACGACTCTTAGGGTCTTTTGCAGGTGCGGCAAATACTTTGAACTCGATGTCTTGCAATAGGTCAGCAACGTCCACCAACTCCATGCCAAAACGCATATCAGGACGATCAGAGCCAAAACGACGCATGGCTTCAGCGTAAGGCATCTGTTGGAAATCACCCTCAAAGGATTGACCCAATACTTCTTGGAATACCTGCTTGAACAAGCCTTCCATAATTGTCATGTATTCTTCTTGATCAACGAAAGAGGCTTCCATATCGACCTGCGTAAACTCAGGTTGACGATCAGCGCGTAAATCCTCATCACGGAAACAACGAGCCACTTGGTAATAACGATCCATACCCGACATCATCAACATCTGCTTAAACAGTTGTGGTGACTGTGGCAGGGCAAAAAATTCACCTTGGTGTGTACGACTCGGCACAAGGTAATCACGCGCCCCTTCAGGGGTTGACTTGGTGAGAATAGGCGTTTCAATCTCGTTAAAACCACGATCTTCCAAGTAACGACGCATGATGCGAACCGTTTGAGCACGAGTACGCATATTGTTCTGCATGGCATCACGACGCAAATCTAAATAACGGTATTTCAGACGAATTTCTTCACTGGTATTTTTATCGTCTAATTGGAATGGAATCGGTTCAGCCATGCTCAATACATCGAGAACCTTAGCCAAGACTTCGATTTTACCGCTAGGGATGTTGGCATTGGCTGTGCCTTCTGGGCGTAAGCGAACTCTTCCCTCGATTTTTAGCACACATTCTGAGCGTAGGTGTTCTGCTTTAGCAAAGGCTTCTGCTGTGTCAGGATCAACCACAACTTGCACAAACCCTGTGTGATCGCGTAAATCAATAAAAATCACGCCACCGTGATCTCTACGACGATTTACCCAGCCACATAATGTAACGGTTTGACCGTCTAAAACTTCGGTGACTGAGTTGGCTAAATGAGAACGCATTGTCATAATGAACTTTCCTTTGTTTTGGTTGTACTATGGGGTGTACGATCGTTAGCATTGTGTTTAATCGTGTTAGCGAGTGCGTTTTGCGCTTCAATTTCTTGTAGTTCGTTAGGGGTTAAGTCGGGAACGACCACTCCTCCCGAAATGACCATTTTTAAGGCTTGCTCTACCGACATATCCAGCGGGATCAAATCATGCTCTGGCACCATTAAGAAAAACCCCGAGGTTGGGTTAGGTGTGGTTGGCACAAAAATACTCACCACCTTTGTTAACCCTGTCTTCATTTGCGCCTCACCAATTTTACTACTGGTCTGAAAGGCAATTGTCCACGTGCCTCGACGTGGGTATTCAACAAGATAGGCTTTTTGGAAAGATTGCTCTGAACCCACAAAGGCTTCCGTGACCTGCTTAACGGCAGAATAAATAGAACGCACCAACGGAATTTTGCTTAATAAACTTTCCCAAAATCGCACCAGATGACTGCCAAAATAGTTAGCAACGACAATGCCAGTACTCAAAATGATGAATAAAGAAATCACCAAGCCTAATCCTGGAATATGGAAACCAAGCAGGTTGTCGGGGCGATACTCAAGGGGAAGCAACAACAGCACCTGATCAAATGAGGTGATTAAAAAATTCAGCAATAATACCGTGACACCCAGCGGCATCCAGATGAGCAAACCAGCAATGAGATATTTACGCATGATGTCTTTTATGTACCCGATGTTTATCCAATTAGCCTTGACGCAGATGATTATTTACAAGATGATAGAGCCCTATATGATAACACATATTATCTATTTTCATGAGATGAGAGGAGCTGTTGATGCAGAATGTTAACAAGGGTGCTTGTTTGCGCTTAAAGGCAATCGGAATTGATACGCACAAAGAACACGTTGCCTATTTGCACCGCAATTGCCAGTTGTATCAAACTGAAGGATTTCGAGCCTTATCGAAGATTGAAATTTGCCATCAAGATCATCGTATTTTAGCTGTTTTGAACATTGTTGATGATGCGATGCTGGTCTCACCTGATGAATGCGCGTTGAGCGTGTCTTGTTTTGCCGATTTTGCCTGCCAAGAAGGAGAATGGGTGACGATTCGTCAGCCAGCTCCCGTACATTCCATGGAAGCGGTCAGACGAAAAATTGCAGGAGAACGCTTGTCTGAACAGGACTATCAGGATATTTGTCAGGACATTGTGCAAGGACGCTATGCCAAAGAAGAATTGGCGGCTTTTCTGGTGTCGTCAGCGCAGTCAGGCATGGACAGAGAAGAGATTCTCTATTTGACCAAAGCCATGACACAAACAGGTCAGTCCTTACACTGGTCATCCCCAATGGTGGTTGACAAGCATTGTATTGGTGGCATACCTGGTAATCGCACTACGATGATTATCACACCGATTGTTGCCGCTTTTGGGTTGGTGATGCCAAAAACGTCCAGTCGAGCCATTACCTCTCCTGCGGGAACAGCAGACACCATGGAAGTGTTAGCAGAAGTTAATTTAGATATGCTTCAACTACAACGCATTGTTCGGCAAGAAAATGCCTGCCTAGCATGGGGAGGCACAGCAAAACTTGCTCCTGTTGATGATATCCTCATTTCAGTAGAACGCCCGTTGAAACTAGATTCTCAGGGGCAGATGATTGCTTCCATTTTATCCAAGAAAATTTCAGCTGGGGCGACACACTTACTGTTAGACATTCCCGTCGGTGCTAACACCAAAATTACTAGCATGAAAGAAGCGCAACAGTTGCGTAAGTTATTTGAATATGTAGGCTTGCATTTGGGCTTACACATCGAGGTAGTCATTACGGATGGGCAACAACCCATCGGTCGTGGGATTGGTCCTGTACTAGAGGCAAGAGATGTATTGCAAGTTTTAACTAATGATTCCAATGCACCTGCCGATTTAAGAGAAAAGTCATTGCAATTAGCGGGAATGATTTTAGAGTTTCATCCTGACGTACGTGGTGGACAAGGCTACAACTTGGCAAGAGACATTTTGGTATCTGGGCGTGCGCTACAAAAGATGAACCAGATCATTGAAGCTCAAGGTCGTCATACCTTGCCACAACCTTCTCCGCTCACTTGGGATATTAGCGCACCTGTTACAGGTAAGGTAGTGGCTATTGATAATTTGGTTATTGCTCAATTAGCACACATTGCTGGTGCGCCCTTGGATGCTGGGGCAGGAATTGATCTCTATTGTAAAATAGGAGATCAAGTGGTTGTTGGACAGATTTTATATCGGGTTTATACCCGTTTTGCATCAAGTATCGAGTTTATTCAACAAGCAGTGGTTGATAAAGGATGCGGTTATCAGATAAGCTAACAGATAAGCTAACAAATAACTCATACATTTTTTTGAATCTGTCTAGCTACTGAATAGATGCTACTTCAAAACACAAACGATGACATAAAAACTAAGAGGGTCTTTATATGAAAATTCGTAGCCGATTGCTGACGTTGGTCACTGTCAGCATGACGGGATTGCTGGTTACGGCTGGGATGATGTCATGGATGCTCAATGACTTGCGTATTGGCGGACAGCTATATAACCAGATCATCAATGATAAAGATTTGTTAGCTGATATTTTGCCGCCGCCTGAGTACATTATCGAAGCAGAGTTAACCTTATATCAGCTTAGTGATACCGCTAACGCGACGAAACAGGCTCGATACTGGCAAACCATGGATCGTCTCCAGTCAGAGTATCAGCAAAGAGAGGATTTTTGGAAAACGCAACCCTTATCAAAAGAGATTAGCACAGCACTTCAAGCCTCACAAAATTATGGTCATCAATTCTTTCAGAAACTGGCACAGTTAAAACAAGTGGGCATTGCGACACCTGAAGGAGGCAAGCTGATTGCCGAACTACATCAACTTTATGACGCGCATCGCGCTGAAATTGATCAACTGGTTAAGTTGTCCAATGACCACTTTAACGCACTTTCGGTTAAATCAGATGGTATTTTAAGCTCACATATCACTTTAATCATTTTTATCTTATTGAGCATTATTACACTGGTATTATGGGTGGGTATTTCTACACTCGCTCGGGTAACAAAGCCTGTCGATCACTTGGTAAAATTTGTACAAGGGGTTATCCAATCGGGAGATTTTAATCGTCGCAGTCAGCTGACAGACGATGATGAAATTTCTGAGATTGCGCAAACGATGGATCAGTTATTGATCAGTTTGAATCAAGTCATGACGGAAACCAATAAGGTCATCGGTGCGATTGCCAATGCTGACTTCTCACAACGCATGACGGGGCATTATGTTGGTGATTTTGACAAACTTAAGCAGGGAGTCAATCAATCTGCCAACTCAGTCTCTTTCATGATCGGTGAGTTAGAAAAGGTAATGAATGGCTTAAATGCGGGTAAATTTGACATACGCATGGACAATAAAGTACCCACAGCATTCCGCCAATTGGTTGAGACAGCCCTCAACAATATCAGCGGTATCATCGGTGATATTAACACGGCGGTCGATCAAATGAACAAAGGAAACTTTGATGCTAAGGTCAAAGCAGAGGCGCAGGGCGATTTACTTGTCATGAAAAATAATTTCAATCAATCGCTCGATGAAATTAGTCGCATCATCAAGTCCATTGTGATGGTCGTTGAAGCACAAGCGCAAGGAGATTTAACCACTGAATTACCTGATGGCATATATCAAGGTACTTTTCATCACTTGAAAAATGCGATGAACTATTCTGCTGACAAGGTCAAATCATCGGTAGTTGAAGTGATTCAGGTATCGAATATCGTCAATGATGCCGCATCACAAGTGTCACAAGGCTCAGAAGACCTGTCAAGACGCGTACAAGAGCAAGCCGCGGCATTAGAACAAACCAGTTCTACGATGCACGAAATGACCTCAGCGATTCAAACCAATACCGCCAATGCGCGTCGTGTTTCTGAGTTGGCTTCTCAAGTTCAGCATCAAACGAATGAAGGGGTTTCTGTGATGCAGGAAACCATCACCGCGATGCAAGCCATTAAAGCCTCCAGTAGCAAAATTGCTGATATTGTAACGATTATTGATGGCATTGCTTTCCAAACCAATTTACTGGCTTTGAACGCCGCGGTTGAAGCGGCGCGTGCGGGTGAACATGGTCGAGGCTTTGCCGTAGTTGCGGGTGAAGTTCGTGCCCTAGCACAAAAATCAGCCGAAGCGGCGAAAGACATTAAAGACTTGATTACCGATAGCGTGCATCGCATTGAAACAGGCACACATCTTGCCGACAAATCGGGGGAAATGTTATCAGGTATCACAGGCTCTATCGAGCAAGTAACTAAAATGATCGAAGAAATTTCTACCGCTTCGCATGAGCAATCTGTGGGTATTGGGCAGGTGCATCAAGCCATTTCCAACATTGATCGCGTCACCCAAGAGAATGCCGCCCTAGTAGAAGAAACCAGTGCGGCGGCTGAAAGCTTGAGCACCGAAGCACATCGTTTACAAGAAAACATGGCCTTCTTCAAAACGGGCGCAAGTATGCGAACACCAACACGCACCAATACGCATACACCAGCTCCAGCACCCAAACGAATCAGTGCCAGCTTACCAGCACCGAGCTCCATAGGCGTGAGTAAGTCAAACGAATGGTCAGACTTCTAAGCTTTCTGTCGGAAGTTATCGTGAGTCATTTGAACATAGCAAACCCACAAATTGTCGTTCCCACACAGACAAGGACGTGAGTTTGCTATGCGTTATTGGCATTGGTTAGATCAACCTCAAAAGGTTGGTTTTGGACAATACAGCAAATGTGTTACTCAATCTCAGCAAAACACTCAAGCAAGTACCAAAGCAAAAATACACAAGATAAAGCAAGCAATTTAGGCTATAATGGCAAAATTAACATGG
>CAZLOM010000095.1:0-7116 GCA_964561185.1 uncultured Piscirickettsiaceae bacterium | reverse complement strand
TCAATGCGCCTCGTTGTCGCGCCAAAAACGATAGCTGTCCCCAAAAGACTTGCCTGCTTGCATCGCGCTTGTTTGCGCGGTTTCTGCAAAGCGCACGACTTGATGCGCCACAGCATCAGGTAAGGCTTGCGCTAACAAACTTTCCCAATCTAACTGCCAACTCCGTAATACTTGCATCAGCTCATCAAAACCTTTAGGATTGCCCAACAGATAACAATGCCCTTCATCAAAAGCCTGTGCGAGCAATGTCGCATCGCGCAACTTAGGCAGATGAGGCGTGCGTGTGGTGAGCGTATAATCTGCGGTGGTAAAGGGTGGCGCAAGATGTAGATCAGTGGGTCCAAATTGAAACACTCGCTTAAACCCAATGTCGGTCAAGATCAGTTTCAAACGAACACCATTAAGCTCTGCCAACTTGTCTTGCCAAAAAGGATCAAGGCGCATAATCTGTCTTAACTTGATTTGCAAAAGCTGATTCGCGACGGTTGCCACTAATGGATTCATGCGACCTTCCATCCTTTGTGAATGGCAACCACGCCAGCAGTCAAATTCTCATAACTCACCCGCACCATGCCTGCTTTACGGAACATCTCCGCCAGCGTTTCCTGATCAGGGTGCATGCGAATACTTTCCGCCAAATACTGGTAACTCTCCCTGTCTTGAGCGACCAACTCACCCATTTTCGGCAATAGATTAAAGGAATACCAATCATATACTTTGGCAAGGAGCGGATCAACCACCTTGGAAAACTCCACCACCATGAGCATACCATTGGGTTTGAGCACACGATTCAACTCATTTAAGGCTTTCTGCTTGTCTGTCACATTACGCAAGCCAAATGCCATGGTAATCCGATCAAAACGGTTATCCGCAAAGGGTAAGGCTTCCGCATTGGCAACCGCATATTGTGCCGATAAATACCCTGCATCACTCATGCGATCACGCCCAAGACTCAGCATCGACTCGTTAATGTCCGACAAGACCAATTGACCCTGTTGATTCAATAAGGGAGCGATTTTTAACGCCAAGTCACCCGTTCCGCTCGCCAAATCCAACACCTGATGATGCGGCAGAACGCCTAGCGTATCAATCGCATAACGCTTCCACAAACGATGAATGCCTGCCGACATCACATCGTTCATCAGATCATACTTTGGTGCAACGGAATCGAAAACACCCTTAACACGTTGCGCCTTCTCAGCCCAATCAACCTGTTGAAATCCGAAGTCAATTTTTTGCGACATTTCGCTACTCCCTTTGACAATCTGCTTACAGAATGTACTGAGTTAAGTCAGCCTTAGAAACAATATCTCCCAATCGCGCTTCTACCCAAGCACGATCAATCGAAATCAGCTCTGGCAAGGGGGTCGCTTGAAAAGACAAGTCTTCAACAACCTTTTCCATCACCGTATGCAAGCGACGCGCCCCGATGTTTTCATTCTGCTCGTTGACTTGATGGGCATATTCAGCAATGGCACGCACGCCACATTCGGTAAAGTCAATATGAATGCCTTCCACCGCTAACAACGCCTGTGACTGACGCGTTAAGGCGGCTTTTGGCTCAGTGAGAATGCGAATAAAATCCTCGACCGTCAAAGACGACAACTCAACACGAATCGGCAAACGCCCTTGTAATTCAGCAATCAAATCGGATGGTTTTGACAGATGAAAAGCACCAGAACAAATGAATAACACGTGATCTGTTTTGACCATACCATACTTGGTCGAAACGGTGGTTCCCTCGATCAAAGGCAGTAAATCGCGTTGTACGCCTTCACGAGACACATCCGCCCCGCCACGACTGCCCTCACGCGCACAGACTTTATCAATTTCGTCAATAAAGACAATGCCTTGATTTTCGACTTTTTCTATCGCTTGACGACGAATTTCTTCTTCATTAACGAATTTAGCGGCTTCTTCTTCCAACAACTGCTGATACGCCTTAGCAATCGGCATACGACGCGTGGTTTTCTTTTCCTTACCAATGCCTTCAAACATTTCTTGCAATTGACCTGTCAACTCTTCCATGCCTGAGGGTCCTAGAATCTCCATACGTGCCTTAGGTGCGGCTAGGTCAATGTCGATTTCTGTTTGATCTAGCTTGCCATCACGCAGGCGTTGGCGGAACTTTTCGCGCGTTTTCAAAAAGCCCTCATCTGGCTCAACATCACGCGGTGCTGGCATTAACGCATCCAAAATGCGATCTTCTGCCGACTCACGGGCTTGATCACGAGAAGACTCAATCGCACGACTTTTCAGCATTTTAACGGCGTTTTCTAAAAGATCCTTAATGATGCTTTCCACATCACGCCCCACATAACCGACTTCGGTAAACTTAGTCGCTTCTACCTTAAGAAAAGGAGCATCCGCCAATTTGGCTAAACGGCGGGCAATTTCTGTTTTACCCACGCCAGTAGGTCCAATCATCAGAATATTTTTAGGGGTAATTTCAATAGAAAGATCACCCTCGACCTGCATTCTACGCCACCGATTGCGTAACGCAATGGCGACAGCACGCTTAGCGGAAGCCTGCCCTACGATGTGCGAATCTAATTGATCAACAATTTGTTGAGGCGTTAAAGCAGCGGAAACTTGTTTTGTGTTCATCATTTATATCGTGCCATTATCACTAACATTATTACTAAAAATTCTATCCTCCCGAGGCAAACACCAGCCGATAGCAATCGACCAGCAAATGCGGCTCAGGAGGCGTTAACCATTACAAAAAAACCAACCAATCATTACCAAAAATCTTTATGTTATTTTAACAGCATTGGTATAAAAGGCACTACGGTCACCGCCGCTAATAAAATGGCGATCCATGCTTTAGGTTGGTGATTCATCACCCCAAACACCCCCGCAATAAACGCAACAGGCGCGGCTAAAAAACTCAAGGGTGGAAAGACAAAAGCAAAAACAGCAGAAATCACGCCAGCACCAATCCCCAAGGTTGTCATATTACCGGGATGATAAATCTGCGTGTTGCGCATGTCATCAGGAAGATCGTGTGCAGATTCGGCACGCGTAAACAACTGATCAAACTTCTCTCGCGTCATCGGCTCGTCGAGTTCTACCTCACTTAATCCCAAAGAAACCTTTCCTTCAGCATAAAGCGCGAACAACAAATCATCCCAATCAGCATCTTTGGGCAGTTGATTCACAATTTCTAATACTTCTTGACGTAAATTTGCTTCCATAGTGACCTCTCGCTCTGTTTAGGTGTATCATTTCACATCGAAAGTTCATTATAATAGCGCATTAGTGAAATTACGACAGCATAAACAGCATAAATTACCGCATACAACAAGGATTAGCACCACCATGGCCATGATGCCAGGCTTACAGATCAACCAATCGCAACAGCTCAAGCTTACGCCTCAGCTTCAGCAATCGATTAAAATTTTGCAATACTCTGCCATCGAGTTACAAGAGATGATTGCTGACGCGCTTGATAATAACATCATGCTGGAGGCAGAAGAACCCGATTTTGATCGTCTGGCAGAGGCTAGTCCTGCCGAAGCAACGACTACCAGCGAAGAAAGCTGGGATCAAGAAGCGCACGAACGCTTGGCGAGTTTAGAGTTTCAAGAATTTTCTGGCGAAGGCTCTGCCACCAGCAATGACATGACCTCAACCCTAGACTGTCAATGGGATGATATTTTTGATTCAGACCACATCAGTCATCATGAAAGCAACACTGCTGACTTTAGTGTCGCCAGTTTTCGTGAAGATGACGACTATGAAACTGCCGATAGCTATACCGCAGGACATGAATCGCTTTATGATCACCTACGCTTCCAAGTTGAAACCTTCAGTTTCGATGAGGAAGAACAACTCATTGCCTTTTATCTGATTGATGCCATTAACGACAATGGTTATTTTGAGCAACCCTTGGCGGATATTGCTTTTGCGATTGCCCAAAACGAAGGTATTCGCATCAGTGAACGTGCCATACTGAATGTACTCATGAGCATTCAACAAAACTTTGAACCCTCTGGCGTTGGGGCACGTAATGTGCAAGAGTGCTTATTGATTCAGCTCTCTGCCATGATTCCTCGCCCGCGACTTGCCAAAACCGTGATCGAATTGCTCACCGAACACTTTGAGTGGTTCAGTCATGGTGACTTTGCGCGATTAAAACGGGTTTATGGGTTGAGTGAAACGGATTGGCAAGGGGTGATGAGCTTAATTCAATCTTGCAATCCCAAACCAGGGCTCAAGTATGTCAATGCCGAAAGCGACATCATCATTCCCGACTTGGTGATTAAACGCGCCAAAAAAGGCTGGAAAGTTGAGCTCAATCCGCTGGCTTATCCGCGCGTACGTGTCAACAGTGAATATGTTGACCTGCTCAAAACCCTAGACAGGCAACAAAAAGCCAGTGACAATGTGTTACAACTGAAAGAAAATTTGAACGAAGCCAAAGGCTTGATCAAGAGCATTCAAAGTCGTGGTGAAACCTTACTTAAGGTTGGTGCTTATCTCGTTAAAGAACAAGCCGAGTTTTTCGAGCAGGGCGAAATCGCCATGAAACCGCTTGTGCTCCGCGATGTTGCTGATGCACTGGGGATGCACGAATCGACCATTTCTCGTGCGACCACGCAAAAGTATATGCAAACCCCTCGCGGCACCTACGAACTGAAATACTTTTTCTCCAGTAGTGTCAGCCAATATGGTCCACAAGACCAATCAGCCACAGCAATTAAAGCACGTATCAAACAGCTTATTGATGTCGAAGATCCGAAAAAACCGATTAGCGATCAGGATTTGGCAGAGAAATTGTCTGAACAAAACATCAGTGTGGCACGTCGTACCGTCGCTAAATATCGAGAAGCAATGAACATTCCTTCCTCTTCGCAGAGACGTAAAAAATAAGCTTCAACACCTAAGACTTACGATGATTAAACCTTATGATTAAACCTTATCCCTACTCACGCTCAGCACTCCTCGCGCTCCTTATTTTTAGCACTGATCCTTCCCTTGTGTATGCGGAAGAGTCATCGCTTAAATCAACACATCTGCATCAGAAAAATCAGCATCAGAAAAAAACGCATATATCGCATCATACTGCTCATGGTGCTAAACAGAAAAAACCTCTTTCTGCGCAAACTAAAAAGATTTCTGTCACGCCTTCTTCTACACCGAGCAGCACCAGTGCAAGCATCAACACAAGCCTCAACAAAGGTCGGCTTATTCCCTTACCCAGTTCGCTACAAACCACTGCCACCACAGAATACACCGATTATGTCACCCTTGCCAGCAATCCGACACTGGAGCAAACCACCAGTGCCTTGAACTATTTACAACAACACCCCAATACAGGCTGGGGTGATGCGGTTAGACAAACTTGGGCTGACTACCTTGCACAACAAGGTCAATGGTCAACCCTCCGTCATCATGCGGGTTTGTTCAGTAAAGGAGAGGCGCAATGTTGGACATGGCAAGCCTATCTCAACACGGGAGCAGACTTAGAGGATGACTGGTATCACGCCGTCAAACAGCACTGGAAAACCCAAGTGTCACCCAGTAATGCTTGTCAAACGGTGCATCAACAGCTCATTCGTGCAGGAAAAGTCTCAGCAGAAGACTGGCAAGCCAAGGTTTACTTTGCGTTATCACAACCCAAAACCAAACCAAGCCAACTTCAAGACTGGTTGGGTGATATGCCTTCAAGGCAAGCACAAGCAACGCAACGTCTGATCAAAGATCTCTCGCATCCTGCTGAAGCCCTTGCTGAACGCAAACATTTTGGCTATCGCTCACCTGAATCCCTACATCATGATCTGGTGGTGCTCAGTCAGTTAGCGAACAGTGACCCGCAAACGGCTTACGCTTATTGGCAGAAAATCACCCAAGCAAACACCCTACATGCCTTAATTCGAGAACCGATTGAGCGTCATCTTTTCTGGCAATTAGCCAAAAAAGACAAGGACAATGCGGTGGCTTGGTTACAGAAAATTCCAGCCAACCGACAGGATGAAACCACGCTAACGCCCATTTTCAACCAAGCATGGCAAACCAGCGATTGGACACTGCTACTCAACACCCTCGCCTTGCTGCCTAGCGCAGATCAACAGAATCCACGTTGGCAATACTGGCAAGCCAAAGCCTTACAACAACTCGGTAAGCAAAGCGAAGCGCAAGCCATCTGGCAAACCTTGGCGCGAGATCGTAGCTTTTACGGTTTCCTTGCCGCAGACCTGCTCGGCACAGGCTACCAACTCAATACGAAACAAGTCAGCGAAGAGGCTTTGGCACGTGTTGAACAAAACCCATTGTTGACACAACTCAACACCCTCTATCAAGCAGGCTTGAAAGATATTGCTTGGCGTGAATGGCGTTATCGTCTCAAATCGGGAGACATCGCTCTCGGTGATATTCCTGCTTTTGCGCAAAAAGCATTAGGCTGGGGCTGGACGGAGTTTTCAGTCTTGTCGATGGGCAATCCGCAACATTGGGACTATGTGCATCTGCGTTTCCCCATGCCCTATCGTGATCTGCTCGCACAAAATAGTCAAGCATACAATATCCCCTTGGCGTGGGCTTATGCCATCACCCGTCGTGAAAGTGCTTATAATGCTGGCGTGACTTCGCATTCAGGGGCGATTGGGCTGATGCAATTAATGCCCCAAACGGCAAAAATGGTCGCCAAAGAATTGGGCACCAACATCAAGCACAAGCAAGAAATTTATCACCCTGAATTTAATGTCCAGCTAGGTACCAAACATCTGTCGCAACTGATCAACAGCTTTGATCAAAACTATCTCCTTGCCACGGCGGCTTATAATGCAGGTGGCGCACGCGTGAAGCAATGGCTGAAAAAGAACCCCAACCTTGCGACCGATCAATGGATTGAGCTGATTCCCTTCAAAGAAACCCGTGATTATGTCAAGGCTGTCTTAGAATACTGGCAGGTTTTTGAGCGTTTGGGCGAATTACCACAAACCCAACTGGCAACCTATCTCGTCGCATTGCCCAAAACCAGCGAACCCAATGCAACTGAGCTCGCGCTCGCCCCGTCAGAAGAAACCGCGCAACAAAAGGAGTCTGCGGATAGCAACACCAACGCAACCCCCAGTCCTAGCTTCTTGCCTTTTTTTGACTTCTTCTGATGCC
>CAZLOM010000094.1:0-7148 GCA_964561185.1 uncultured Piscirickettsiaceae bacterium | reverse complement strand
ACTGCTATCTACCCTGAGGAATAACCTGAACTACGTCATAATACATAGATTATCCTCGTTTTAACCATTATAACTCGAAAAAGGCGCAATGATCTGCACTTCTGGAAATAGGGTTTGCACCTGCTCAGTCATCTCCTCAGAAAAGATTAACTTGATATTTGGACCTGCATCTAGGGTCGCCCAACAAGCCAATCCCTCGGCTCTGGCTTGCCACAGCGTTTGTAATCCCGCTAAGGTTTCAGGCAACCAGTAACACAAGGCAGGATAAGCCGACAACATGGTCGCGTGCATGGCAAGCGCATTATGCTCGGCAATCTCTCCGATGCGAGCAATGTCGCCCGTTTCTAATGCGGTGGTTAATTGTGCTAAATGGCTTTGCACCAAGCCTGCCCAAGCAGGATAAAGGCTTAATCCGTTCTGTGTCCGTTGCATCCCATCACGAGAACTGGTGGGTTTAACCGAGCGAGACAGGGTTAATAACCCAATACGCAAGGCTGGTAATTGCGTGGTTAACGGATAGGCATGACTATCGAGTCCATCTGCCAACTCACCTGCTCGCCAATGAACAAACCCTTGCCACAGCGAGCGACAAGCACTGCCAGAACCCAGTCGCGCCAGCACCGATAAATGAGGTTTGCTGAGTTGCCATCCAAACAATTCATCTAGGGCAAGCACCAACGCGGCATATCCTGATGCTGAGGATGCCAAACCTGCCCCAGTGGGTACGTCATTGACGGTTTCCACGCGAAAGTTCAATCCTGCTGAACCACGAAAATGATCTAAATACTGCTGAGTTCGTTGGTAGAACTTATCATCAGCAGAAACCTGCACACCATTAAGCAGAATTTCATCTGCCCCCGACTGACTCACCGCAAGACGCGTACGAGTACCAATATTCCCTAAGGCAATGGACAGACTGTCAGTAACGGGTAAATTCAGCGGTAAGTCACGTTTGCCCCAATACTTAATCAAGGCGATGTTGACAGGAGCAAAATGAACTTGCGTTTCCTGCACAACGGGTTCTAACGAAGGAATCAGTTGAGATAATATCTGGGGATTGGACATGAGCAGGTCTCCTTGTTTTCACCGTTAATCACTCACTCCCCACCAATCACCAAAGGTAAAAAAAGTGCCTTATTGCCACGGGCAATGCGTAACGGAATTTTTTGATCCTTAGGCAAACTGGCAACCAACTTTTCTAGGGTTGAGGTTGTGTCCAATTTGACCATATTGAGCTCAAGCAAAATATCATTGGCTTGCACACCAGCATTGGCAAAAGCACCTTCTTGTAACGCGGTTACTTTTAAGCCAAAATCAATGCCTGCCTTGGCTTTTACCGCAGAATCTAAGGGTTGAATCACAGCCCCCAACACATCACTGCTGGTGATGTCCGCTTTGCTGGTTGATGACTTGGCTTTCTTGTTGGCTTGACGATCATCTGGCAAGGCTTCAATCTTCACAGGCAAAGACATTTCCTTACCCTGACGAATAATGCCAATCGTTACCTGTTGTCCTACGGGGATCATGCCAACCAAGGGAGGCAAATTACCTGAACGCAGAATCTCATGACCATTCAGGCTAACGATAATATCACCCGCTTTTAAGCCTGCCTTTGATGCTGGCGTATCAGGCATTACCTCGGCAACTAACGCCCCCTTAGGTTTGCTCATATTAAAAGATTCGGATAATTCTTGCGTCACTTCTTGCACATTCACGCCCAAGTAACCACGCACAACCGAACCCGTTTGTTTAATCTGCTGTACCGCATTCATGGCGACTTCGATGGGAATCGCAAAGGATAAACCCATAAATCCACCGCTTCGGCTGTAAATTTGTGAGTTAATCCCAACCACCTCACCCGACATATTGAACAAAGGTCCACCAGAGTTACCAGGATTGATCGGCACATCAGTTTGTAAAAAAGGAACGTAGGTATCATCAGGCAAGGCGCGTTCTTTTGCCGACAGAATCCCTTTGGTCACCGTTGCTTCAAAGCCAAACGGAGAACCAATGGCGACAACCCACTCACCCACTTTCATCTTACTCGCTTGACCAATCTTAACCGTTGGCAATCCTTTGGCTTCAACCTTTAATAAAGCCACATCGGTACGCTCATCACTGCCAATGACTTTTGCGGATAACTCACGTCGATCATTAAACCGTACAATGATTTCATCGGCATCGGCAACAACGTGATGATTGGTCACAATATAACCATCCGCCGAAACAATAAACCCTGTTCCTAGCGATTGAGCCTCTGGTTTCGCGCCTTTCTTAGGGGCTTGCCCGCCATTACCATTTTGTGGCAAATCGGGAAAAGCATCACCAAAAAAACGACGTAACAGTTCTTCAGGAATACCATTTAATTCAGGCAGTTGCTTATTGCTCCGCTGAACCTTTTGTAAGGTTGAAATATTCACCACTGCCGTAGCATTCTGCTCTACCAACTGAGTAAAATCGGGCAAATCATTGGATACCAATCCAGCCCAACTCATGCTCGCAGGCGTAAGTGCTAAGGCACAAGCAAGACTTAATCCTTTAACCATAAGCTTAACAGGGTAAGTAGGTGCTTTCATCATCTGTTCTCCGTAATAGGTTTGACCTCAATAATCTGCGGTTGATGTCTTGAAAAATAACGATTTAGAATCATCCACGTACCTGACAAGAAGACAATCCCTAACAACAGACCCAAGCCATCGCCTGACAACCACACGCCGAGTGCCACACCAGCAATTAACGCCAGCATAGAAGCACCATATACCCACCAAGTCATCTGAAATAAGGTTTCCTCAGGCAGACTCATCAGCACCTGATCATTGATTTGTAGGTTTATATGGGCAGGCAAGGGAAATTTCAAGAGAGGTTGTTTGGTCAACAAACGCGCAAAGGCGTTGGTTTGACAGCCTGTGCCACTGGCACCACAACCACCCGTCGCACAAGCATTATCAGGAACCAGATCAGCCCAAAAGTACGCGCCATCGACGCGCACTACTTTGAGCCAAGCTAAGGCTGGGAGAGAAGAGAACTCTGGTAATGACACAGAACCTCCACCAAAAGGAATAGAACAAAAATCCGTTGAGCCACTCAGCCGTTATTTAACCCTGAGCTTGTTGTGCCGCCATATCCGCATGAACTTGTGCCATATCTAACTCTTTAACCTTGGTTAAAATTTCGTCTAACTCACTGGCTTGCAAGGCACCTGAATGTGCATAAATCACAATACCTTCACGCATAAACGCAATGGTCGGAATCGAACGCACTTGGAACATTCCTGCAAGTTGTTGCTCTTCATCGACATTCACCTTAGCAAAAGCAATTTCGGGGTGACGACCTGCCGCCTGTTCAAAAATGGGCGCGAAAAACTTGCAAGGTCCACACCAAGCCGCCCAAAAATCAATGACCAGCATTTCGTGGTTCGCTAGTGTTTCTTCAAATTGTTCCGCCGTTAAATTTGCAACAGACATAGTATTTCCTTTGTGTTATTTGTGTTAATAGTAATCATGCCACCTAGACCAACGCCAAGATGAATGCCAAATGGCGAGTCTAAGTGATTAGAATAGCTCATTATTGTCCTGTGAGCTTGGCAGGATCGAGTAGCACCAGCAATTGCTCACGAGACAAGTCGGTTAAGCGTTCAGCCACATCGACAATCGGCTCTCCCGTACGGTAAGCTTCTTTGGCAATCGCCGCTCCGCGTTCATATCCTACCACAGAATTTAAGGCAGTGACCAGAATCGGATTAACAGCTAAGGCTTTTGAAAGTTGTGCATGATTGACGGTAAAAGGCGCGACGGCTTTATCCGCCAACAAGCGAGACACGTTGGCAAGCAGTTGAATGCTCTCTAAGATGTTTTTTGCCATCATGGGTAACATCACGTTTAATTGAAAGCTACCCGACTGCCCACCGATGCCAATCGCCACATCATTTCCCATGACCTGCGCACAAACCATCATGGTTGCTTCTGGCAAGACAGGGTTGATTTTACCGGGCATGATCGAACTCCCCGGTTGCAAATCAGGCAAATGAATTTCGCTCAAGCCTGCTAACGGGCCAGAATTCATCCAACGAAGATCGTTGGCAATTTTCATCAAACTGCCTGCTAGGGTTTTTAATTGTCCTGATAGAGCAACCACGGCATCTAAACTGGATAAGGCTTCAAATTTATTCGGTGCTGGCTCAAAGGCTGTACCAAGGAGTTTGCTTAATTCTTGTGCCACCAAGTCGCCAAAACCTGGATCCGCATTGACCCCTGTCCCAACCGCTGTGCCGCCTTGAGCCAATTGACGCAAATGTGGTAAAGCCGATTGCACACGACGAATCCCATTTTCAATCTGTTGTGCCCAACCTGAAATTTCTTGCCCCAAACGTACAGGCATAGCATCCATTAGGTGCGTTCTTCCCGTTTTAACGACCGACTGACACTCAGTGGCACGGGTTTGCAAGACCTGATGTAGGTGAATCAAACTGGGCAATAAATGACTTTCTACTTCCTGTACGCAAGCAACGTGAATGGCACTTGGAAAGGTATCATTAGAACTCTGTGCCATATTGACGTGATCGTTAGGATGCACCTTAGCCCCTAAAATGGCTGAAGCACGCGTCGCTAAAACTTCATTGACGTTCATGTTGGTGCTGGTGCCTGACCCTGTTTGAAACACATCAATGGGGAATTGTTCTTGCCACTGCCCTGAGAGTACCTCTGTGGCGGCTTGTTGAATGGACTGGCTCATCTCAGCACTGAGTTTGCCCAATTGCAAATTACTGACCGCGCAGGCATATTTAATGGCAGAAATCGCTTTGATCAATGAGAAAGGAAGCGGTTGAAAACTAATCGGAAAATTGTCAATTGCTCGCTGTGTTTGCGCACTGTATAACGCATGCGAAGGTACTTTTACTTCGCCCATACTATCGGTTTCAATACGAAAAGCCATTCTTTTTCCTTTGCACTAAGCCCTAAGACATGATGATAGCTGGTTATTATAGCGAGTTTTTCGGTTAAATTTAACCCTTCTTTGTAGCAACCAGCACCATAAAAAGCGTATAATGACACAAAAAATCATTAACAAAAAATAACAACCACACAACATTAGGAAACGCTTATGAACATTCTACTGGTTGACGATAACCTAGTCATTCAAAAAATTCAACGAGCACTATTAGAAAAAGCAGGACATCACATCCAAATTGCCGACAATGGTCAAGTGGCAATTGATATGCTTCAACATTCGCGCTTTGATCTTGTGCTGATGGACATGCAAATGCCGATACTTGACGGTGTTGAAGCGACCAAAAAACTTCGCGCCATGGGCAACCGAACCCCGATCATTGCCATTACAGGGCATGATACGCAAGAAGACCGAGACGCTTGTCGCCAAGCAGGCATGAATGGTTTTATGTCTAAACCCATTAAAATGGACATTCTCAATCAGCACATACAACACCTGTTTGGTCGCTAATGGGTTGGTGATGACTAACGTCGTTACACAAGACTACTCTGCCGTTGTTTCTATCTCAAAACAACAGCTAACCCTTATGTACGCAGGTCAGCCGATTTGGCACTGCCTTGTCAGCACAGGCAAAAATGGGGTAGGCTTTGAGAAAGGCTCAGGAAAGACCCCCTTAGGTCAGCATTATGTGCGTGCTTCAATTGGTTCTGGATTATCACCATTGGCGGTATTGCGTGGTCGTCGTCCAACAGGAGAAATTTGGTCACCAGAACTGGCACAACTTCACCCCGAACGAGACTGGATTCTGGGACGCATTTTGTGGTTGTGCGGGTTGGAAAAAGGCATCAACCGTGGTGGCGATCAGGATACCTTTCAGCGTTATATCTACCTTCACGCCAGCCCAGAAGATCAAGTCACGGGAACACCCGTATCACATGGTTGTATTCGGCTGAAACCACAAGATATGTGTGTTATCTTTGATCACCTAGGCTATGGTTCAGTGGTCGAGATTCATGCCTAGGGGCAAAAACAATCATCTTGCTTAGTCTTCTAAGGCATCGACTCCCATGCTCTGTTCAGCATAGAATTGCGCCACAAACGACTCGTAACGATTTTCTTCAATCGCCTTGCGAATATCCGACATGAGTTGTTGATAATAGTGCAAATTATGAATACTGTTCAATCTTGCACCTAAGCCTTCTTTCAATTTATCGAGATGATGCAAATAGGCACGTGAAAAGTTGCGACACGCATAACAGGTGCATTGTGGATCAATGGGGAGTGCGTCTTTTTTATAGCGAGCATTCCTGAGCTTTAACACACCACGACGTGTGAAGATGTGCGCATTACGGGCATTACGTGTTGGCATGACACAATCAAACATATCAGCCCCTTGACGTACTGCTTCAACAAGGTCTTCAGGCTTACCGATACCCATCACATAACGTGGTTTATCGCTCGGGAGTTGATGAGCAATGTTTTCCATGATTCTCTGCATGTCTTCTTTTGGTTCACCCACCGACAAACCACCCAAGGCATAGCCATCAAAACCAATCTTGGTCAAGCCTTCCAGCGATTGCAGTCGCAGGTCTTCATACATCCCACCCTGCACAATGCCAAACAAAGCTCCCTCGCCTTTATAAGACTCGCGCGAGCGTTCTGCCCAACGCAAGGACAACTCCATCGAAAATCGGGCTTCATCGTGGGTTGCGGGATAGGGCGTACACTCATCAAAAATCATGACAATATCAGAACCTAATACTGTCTGAATGTGCATCGACTCCTCAGGACCAATAAAGACTTTTGCGCCATCAACGGGAGATTGAAATTTGACTCCTGACTCAGTAATTTTGCGCAAATCACCTAGGCTAAACACTTGAAACCCGCCAGAATCCGTCAGAATGGGCTTATCCCAACCAATGAAATTGTGCAAACCACCCACCGCTTGAATCACCTCTAACCCTGGACGTAGAAACAGGTGAAAGGTGTTACCGAGCATAATATGTGCGCCAGTGCTTGCAACATCTTCAGGACTCAACCCTTTCACGGCACCGTAAGTCCCAACAGGCATAAATGCTGGCGTTTCAATATCACCACGCGGAAAAGAAATACGTCCACGTCTGGCTTTGCCATTTTGGTTGATGAGGGTAAATTTCATGAAAAAGTCCTTACACTGAGCAGTTTGCCCAACCACAATAAAA
>CAZLOM010000093.1:0-7406 GCA_964561185.1 uncultured Piscirickettsiaceae bacterium | reverse complement strand
GTCAACGCAACAAATATCGGCACAGTCCTAACTAGCCGTGTTATAATGACGTAATTTTGTTGCTATGGGAAAACCGTTGGCTATGTCAGATACGAACACAAACGCATATAACTCCTCATCCATTCAAGTATTGCGCGGACTTGACGCTGTGCGTAAGCGTCCTGGCATGTATATTGGCGACACAGACGATGGTTCGGGCTTACATCATATGGTGTTTGAGGTGGTCGATAACGCGATCGACGAAGCCTTAGCTGGTCACGCCTCTCATGTCAAAGTGGTGCTCAATACGGATGGTTCTTGCTCAGTAACCGATGATGGTCGTGGTATCCCTGTTGATATTCATGCTGAAGAAGGCGTGTCTGCCGCGGAAGTGATTTTAACCATCCTACACGCTGGTGGTAAGTTTGACGACAACTCCTATAAGGTGTCAGGTGGTTTGCACGGTGTGGGCGTGTCAGTTGTTAACGCCTTGTCGTCACAATTATGGCTAACCATTTACCGCGAAGGTAAAGTATGGCAACAAGAATATGCACTCGGTGTACCTGTTTACCCACTCAAAGCCGTTGGGGACAGTAATCGCACGGGCACTGAATTACGCTTCATGCCGTCGAAAGACATTTTTGCCTTTACCGAATTTAACTACGACATTCTGCTCAAGCGTTTGCGTGAGTTGTCTTTCCTAAACTCTGGCGTACACATCGAGCTCATCGATCATCGTGATAACCGTCATGACACCTTCAAGTATGAAGGGGGCATTATGGCTTTCGTAGAGTACCTGAACAGTAAAAAAAGCCCGATTCACAGCAATGCTTTTTACTTTAGTGGCGAAAAGGATGGCATTGGTGTTGAGGTCGCTTTGCAATATACCGACGCTTATAATGAATCTGTTTATTGCTTTACGAACAATATTCCACAGAAAGATGGTGGGGCGCATTTAGCAGGCTTCCGTTCAGCACTCACCCGTCATATCAACAGTGCCGCTGAACAAGAAGGATTGGAAAAGAAATTCAAAATCGCTTTGTCTGGTGATGATACTCGTGAAGGCTTAACCGCCATTATCTCCGTTAAAGTGCCTGACCCTAAATTTTCCTCACAAACCAAAGAAAAACTCGTTTCTAGTGAAGTGAAATCGGCAGTAGAAGGTTTGATGGGTGATGCTTTTTCAACTTTCTTGCTTGAGAACCCTAACGACCGTAAGGCAATCTTGAACAAGATTTTTGAAGCCGCTCGTGCGCGTGATGCCGCGCGTAAAGCGCGTGAGATGACACGTCGTAAAGGCGCGTTAGACATCGCTGGCTTACCTGGTAAACTTGCTGACTGTCAAGAAAAAGACCCTGCACAATCTGAACTTTATCTCGTAGAGGGTGATTCTGCGGGGGGATCAGCTAAACAAGGACGCGATCGTCGAACACAGGCAATTTTACCACTCAAAGGGAAAATTCTGAACGTAGAGCGTGCGCGTTTTGATCGCATGATTGCCTCAGCAGAAGTGGGTACGCTGATTACTGCCTTGGGTTGTGGTATTGGCAAAGACGAATACAACATTGAAAAACTGCGTTATCATCACATCATCATCATGACGGATGCGGATGTGGATGGTTCACACATTCGTACCCTATTGCTGACTTTTTTCTATCGTCAGATGCCTGAAATTATTGAACGTGGTCATATTTATATTGCGCAACCCCCCTTATACAAGGTTAAAAAAGGCAAGCAAGAAGCTTACCTCAAAGACGATACCGAACTCGAACACTATTTGCTACAACTGGCCTTAGAAAATGCAAATTTAAAACTGGGTACTGACTCAGGTAGCATGACTGGTCACGCGCTAGAACAATTAGCCATTGCGCATTTCCAAGCAGAGCGAGTCATCAATAAATATGCTCGCCGCTATCCTGAAGCCTTCTTGCGTCAGTTGATCGACATGCCAGCCCTAACTGAAACCAACTTGTTAGATCATCAAAACTTGTCAGACTGGTGCACTCGTTTGCAACAGAAGGTTGAAGCCAATGCCAGTATTGGTAGTCTTAAACTTTCTTTTCAAGTCGTTGACTCAGAAGACCCAGACAGTGATTTGTTGAGCGTTCGTCTGACGGTGTCTGAGCATGGTTTTGACAGCGTGCAAGACATTTCTGCTGACTTCTGGTTATCTGGCGACTACCTTCGCTTGATGCAAGCCGCTGAACGCATTGGTAACTTGCTCACAGAGGGCGCACAGGCAGAAAGAGAAAGCAAGGTTCACCCTGTAACAACGGTGAAACAGGCGATTGATTGGTTGCTGGCGGAAGCCAAACGTGGCATGGGCATTCAACGCTATAAAGGTCTTGGTGAAATGAATCCAGATCAACTCTGGGAAACCACCATGAACCCAGCAACACGTCGATTGTTGAGGGTCAAGATTGAAGATGCCATTGCCGCTGACGATATTTTCAGCACGCTAATGGGCGATGAAGTAGAACCAAGACGCGCGTTTATCGAAGCAAACGCTTTGTCTGTATCCAACTTAGATATTTAATCATTTCAGTAAAGGAGACGTTTTATGTCTGTTAAACACCCTGTTGTCTCAGTAACTGGTTCTTCTGGTGCTGGTACTACCTTTGTTAAGCGTGCTTTTGAAAAAGTATTTGCACGTGAAAATCTAAGTGTTGCTGTCGTTGAAGGCGATAGTTTTCACAAATATGAGCGTGCAGAAATGCGTGAGCGCGTTGCGGAATCACGCAAAACAGGTAAAGTATTAACGCACTTCTCTGAAGATGCCAACCATTTTGACCTATTGGCTGACTTGTTCAAAACTTACGGTGAAACAGGCACAGGCAAGCGTCGTTACTATGTTCACAACGATGAAGAAGCGGCACATCACGGTGTTGGTACGGGCTGTTTCACCCCTTGGAATGACATTCCTGCTGGTACAGACATCATGTTCTACGAGGGCTTACACGGTGGTGTTGTGACCGAAACCGCTAACGTAGCACAGCACGTTGACCTATTGGTGGGCGTGGTTCCTAGCGTCAACATCGAATGGATTCAGAAGATCTACCGTGATACCACTGAGCGTCCTTATACGGTTCAACAAGTGGTTGATACCATTTTAGATCGTATGCCTGACTATGCTCAGTTCATCACGCCACAGTTTGATCGTACGCACATCAACTTCCACCGCGTACCATTGGTGGATACCGCTAACCCATTCGGTGGCATGGCTGTCCCTACACCAGAAGACAGCTTGATCGTATGTCACGTTCGCATGGACGGCATCGACCTAGCAGGCATTGCGAAGCAAGTGGAAGGTGGTTTCTTACAGAAAGCGGACACCCTAGTGATTCCCGGTCAGAAAATGATTGATGTGATGGACTTAATGCTATCACCCATCATCAAAAACATGATTGCGAAGCGTAACGCGGCTTAATCGCTGTTGTTTTGCTGATCACTCAAAAGCCCCTACGTCATTAGGGGCTTTTTTAATGCCTGCTTATTCACAAAGGCAATTGCCAATCAATCTCTTTTTTTCCCCAGCTTGCTAATTGTGCATTCACTTGTGAAAAAGGACGACTGCCAAAAAACCCACGATAGGCGGACAAGGGAGAGGGATGTGCCGAGCTGATGATATGATGCTGATGACGATCAATCATCGCGCCTTTTTTCTGCGCATAACTGCCCCACAAGACAAACACCAACTGCTTATGCTGTTCAGTCAAGACCTTAATAATCGCATCGGTAAACTGCTCCCACCCTTTACCCTGATGGCTGTTCGCTTGCCCTGCCTCCACAGTTAATACCGCATTCAATAACAAGACCCCTTGATCTGCCCAAGGTGCGAGATAGCCTGAATGAAAATTATCCACCCCGACATCTGTTTTTAATTCCTGATAGATATTGATCAATGACTTGGGTAACGGCTTTACCTCAGGACGTACCGAAAAACACATACCATGCGCGTGTCCAATGGTTGGGTAAGGGTCTTGCCCTAAGATAACAACCTTCACCGCATCAAAGTCGGTCATATTCAAGGCTGAAAACCACTCACTGCCCTTGGGCAAAATCACCTTACCTGCTTCTTTTTCAGCCTGTAAAAAAGCCTTGAGTTGGCGCATATAAGGCTGATCAAACTCATTTTGTAACGCGCTCAACCAAGCTGGCGACAGTTGAATTTGACTCATGGTGCCAAACGCTCCTTAACCCAGCCCTGATCTTGCCAACGCCAGCGCAGACGATCATGCAGACGATTCGGGCGACCCTGCCAAAACTCCATCACACTGGGAACCAAACGATAGCCCCCCCATCGCGCTGGACGATCTACGGGCTCTTGTTCAGCAAGCGTCTTCGCCTGTGTAAAGGCGGTTTCTAGCACCTCTCGATTGACAATAACTTGACTTTGTTGCGAAATACTCGCGGCTAATTGACTATCGACAGGACGAGAATAGAAATAAGCGTTAGATTCTGCCTCATCAATAGGCTCGACTTCACCCTCAACACGAATTTGACGTTCCAACTCAGGCCAAAATAGCGTAACAGCCGCCCGATGATTGTGGGCTAACTCCTGCCCTTTTGCACTGTCGTAATTGGTAAAAAAGATCAAACCCGCATCCACACCCTTGAGCAGAACCACCCGCGCGTGAGGCTGATGCTGGGCATCGACCGTCGCTAGCGTCATGGCAGTGGGCTCGTAGAGTTTGGCTGAAATCGCTTCTTGCAACCACATTTGCAAACCAGCCATGGGATTATCAGGCAAATCCTGCCAATCTAAGACAGATTTTTGATACTGATTCCGAATATCCGCAAGATCACGATTAGGCATAACAAACAACTTCCTTTAACTCAATAACAACGAGCAGTTTAGGTGAGAAGCGAGAAGCTGTCAAGAATCACGCGCCCTGCTATGCTACAATGCTCCTTCGTTGATGCAGACCTAACATAAGGAGAATAGAGCATGACAGAAGTTTGGTTTTATCTACTGGCAGATGCTACCAACAAGACACGAACAGCGTTTATTGCTACCTTTTGTGATACCGCTTATCGTCGCCAACGCGAAGCCGTTATTCTATGTCGAGATGCCGATGAAGCCAATCAATTAGACCTTGCGATTTGGCAGTACAAACCGACCAGCTTCATTCCGCACAGCAGAAACCATGCCTGCTCTGCGCCTTTACAATTGCTGACTGAGTCAATGCCAGAACAAGGCGATATTCTCTTAAATCTGACCGATGAATTACTGACCGTTACAGGCTATCAGCGCATTGTAGAAATCATCAACCCAGACAGTCGAGAGGCGAGTCGATCACGCTGGAAACACTACCAGCAACAAGGATTAACGCCAGAGTTAAAACCGATTGGATAACAGTTATTCATTGATATGAAAACCTCATTAACACCACAACAGCTTCGTGATCTTTTTTTACAGGTGGCAAAAAGCCTATCACTGGAGATTGGTTTTTCTGAACCGCTGATTTCACCTGCTGATAAGCAAGCACTTGCCAACTGGTTGACGCAAGCGCATCACGGCAGTATGCACTATATGGCAGACAATCCATCGCTAAGGCAAGACCCTACTCAGCTGGTGGCAGGAGCCTTGTCCGTTGTCAGCGCACGACTGAATTACTGGTCAGATGATGTCAATAGTCTTACCCAACTCTTCAACCCAACTTCTGCCTACCTCTCTCGCTACGCACTTGGACGCGATTATCATAAGGTGATGCGCAACAAACTCAAACAACTCTGTTTGCAAGTCAGTCAAGAAATTGGTGCATTCAACTGGCGACCTTTTAGTGACAGTGCGCCCATTTTAGAACACGCGCTGGCGCGTCAGGCAGGATTAGGGTTTATCGGCAAGCATAGCCTATTGATTCACCCACAAGCGGGAAGTAGTTTTTTCTTAGGCGAGATTTTATGTGACCTGCCTTTGCTGGCGGATGCTTACCGAGAAGATCAAGTCAAGCCTAGTTGTGGCTCTTGTACGCAATGCCTAAGGCTCTGCCCGACACAAGCGATTGTTGCGCCTTATCAGGTCGATGCACGACGCTGTATCAGCTATTTGACGATTGAACATGAGGGCAGTATTCCACCAGAGTTGAGACCCGCAATGGGCAATCGTGTTTATGGCTGTGATGACTGTCAACTGGTGTGTCCGTGGAACAAATTTGCGCAGATGACCAGCGAGGCTGACTTTTTACCGCGCCACGGCTTGGAGCGTGCAGAATTGTTGACCTTGTGGGCTTGGTCGGAAACTGAGTTTTTACGCTTGACCGAAGGCAGTCCGATTCGCCGTATTGGCTACCAACGCTGGCGACGCAATCTTGCCACTGCACTGGGCAACGCGCCAACGGATCCACAGATCCTTAGCGCATTAAACCAAGCCTTACCGCTTGCTGATCATCTGGTTGCAGAACACATCGTTTGGGCGATTGAGCAACAGAGGAAACCCAATCGCTCTCAGCAGATTCCGCTGATCAAACGGAGTTTTTTACCCTAAGCAAACAGAAGGTTAGATTTTTGCTTCCGCATCTGTCACCATACCGCATTTTTGGTTACCGGGTACAGAAATATGGATGCGTTTTGGGTTAGGCAGATTAAGATTGTCCATCATCTCTTTGAACTCATTAAAAGGACGTTCATTGGCAACACGCACATTAAAAGCACGCTCTTCGCCAATCGTACTCATGCTAAAACCTTTGTAATCATGTGCTGGTAAAACAAGGGTTTCGGTGGGCAGTGCTAACAGGCGATTGAGCGACTGATACATTTTTTCAGTATCGCCTAATTGGAAATCGGTACGACCGCAATCACGCACCAACATGGTATCGCCCGTGAACAAAGCCCCATCAATACGGAAAGTAATGTCATTATTGGTATGACCTGGGGTGTGCATAATTTCAATGGCTTGATCACCCAAACGGAACAAATCGCCCTCTTCTGCTAAGTAATCAGCACAAGCCACGCCACTGTTTTTATGGAGCACGATTTTACTGCCTGTGACCTCACGAATCGGGCCACTGGCGGTGATATGATCTGCGTGAACATGGGTTTCCATACAATACTTGAGCGACAAACCTAAGTCTTTAATCAGCTGTAAGTCTCGATCTTTCTGCTCACGCACCGAATCAATAATGGCGGCTTCCTTAGTGCGTTCATCCCACAACAAATAGGTATAAGTCCATGTATCATAATCGAATAATTGACGAACCTTTAACGCTGTATGAAATAATCCCATGTTAACACCCCTCGATAGCAAATAACGACAATTTTGTAATGGATGACAGTGACAAGATCATTAGTATGCACAATAATACACCTAAAACAAGCCCTAGATCATCCCTGCACATAATATAAGCATTTTCTAACATAAAATAAAGTAATTTTTGGATAAAATTTATTTATCCAAAAATTCAAGGGCGTTATTTAGCCTTTGTACT